>JADFQT010000219.1 GCA_022561675.1 Chloroflexota bacterium | reverse complement strand
TCCGGCACACCTTCGCCAGTCATATGCTGGAGGGAGAGGCCGACCTGCGGGTAATTCAGGAGCTGATGGGACATTCCAGTCCCACTACCACCCAGATCTACACCCACGTAACCAAGCAGGAAGCTCGCCATTCTTACTTGGTCCATCACCCCAGGGCAAACGCCACCGATGAGGTCCCTCCTCCAGAAATAACGCCTCGGGAAATAGCGCCGCAGCCAACCGGAGGGCGATAAGTTTTGGCCAGAATTCTAGTGTTGAACGGCCCGAATCTAAATGCCCTGGGGCGCCGCCCCGCCGGGCATTATGGCACCATGTCCTTGGAGCAGATTAACCAGGAAATCTCCAAAAAGGCCGCTGAGTTCAACCCGGAGTTCAATCTCGAGGTGGAGTTTTTCCAGTCCAACACGGAAGGGGAACTGGTTGACCGGATCCAGGCGGGCTGGGGCAATATCGATGGCATCATCATCAATCCCGGAGCCCTGACCCATTATGGCTATTCCCTGAAAGATGCCTTGATCGACGCCGCCGTACCGGTAATCGAAGTCCACCTCAGCAACATCCACGCTCGAGAGCGGTGGAGAAGCCGCTCGGTAATCGCCGACGTGGCTCAGGGCCAAATTGCCGGGTTCGGGTGGAGAAGCTATACTGCGGCTATAGAGATCCTGGCCGGCTTGATTCAGGATCGGGGAACCGGCCCGGGGTGAGGGCGCCAGGTGGCTTGACGAGTAGCTTGGCAGGAGCCAGCCCCTCATCTAGAAACGGGCTAGGCAGTTTCGTGCATTGGCTCGCGGGCCGACAGCCACGTAGCGGCGTACCGGGGAAGACACCGGGAGGTGATTGGAAATGACCATCAACTTCGGCGACCTGAGCCGGGGCATGGTGATTGAGCTGGACGGTCAGCCCTGGCAGGTATTGGATTACGAGCGGCACAAGATGCAGCAGCGAGCGCCGGTGACTCGCATCAAGATGAAGAATTTGCTCTCCGGCGCGGTGGTGGAGCGGACTTTTCAGCGCTACGACACGGTGTTTACCCAGGCCGAGGTGGACAACCGGCAGACCCAGTTCCTCTACACCGACACGAACTACTACTACTTTATGGACCAGGAAACCTTCGAGCAGCATGAGCTGACCAAGGGACAGCTGGGGAGCGCGTTGGATTACCTGAAGGAGAACATGATGGTGGAAATGTTCTTCTACAAGGGGAACCCGGTAAACGTGACCCTGCCCACCCACGTGGACCTGGAGGTGGTGGAGACACCTCCGGCTTTTCGGGGTGACACGGCGCAGGGCGGGAACAAGCCCGCCACCCTGGAGACCGGCTTGAAGATTAACGTCCCCATGTTCATCACCCCCGGAACGGTGGTCAAGGTGGATACACGGACCGGAGAATATACCGAGCGGGTCAGCTGACTTGGCGTCTGTCTACACCGTCAGCCAGGTAACCGCTTATCTCAGAGAGTCGCTGGAGGGAGACCCCATCCTCTCCGACCTGTTCGTGGTTGGCGAGGTTTCCAATCTGCGAGTCTCGGCAGCGGGCCATTCCTACTTCACCCTCAAGGACGGTCAGGCCGTTCTTAACTGTGTGATGTTCAAGGGACAGTCGGGGAGCGAGCTGCTGGCCAACGGTACCGCGGTTTCCACCCACGGGCGTATCAGCTTCTACGAGCCCCGAGGCTCCACCGACTATATGGTAGACCTGGCCATGCCGGAGGGCGTGGGAGAGTTGGCCCTGGAGTTGGAACGCCTGAAGGTGAGGCTGGAGGCCGAAGGCCTGTTTGAAGAATCCCGCAAGCGGCCGTTGCCGGCTTTCCCCCAGGTAATCGGCGTTGTCACTTCCCCCTCTGGCTCGGTTTTTCACGACATACAAAACGTGGTCGCCCGCCGCTACCCCTTGGTGGAACTGCTGCTTTCGCCCAGCCAGGTACAGGGCAACTCGGCGGCTGCCAATCTGGTGTCGGCCATCGAGCGGCTCAACCAGGATGGCAGGGCCGATGTTATCATCCTGGCCAGGGGTGGCGGTTCGCTGGAGGAGTTGAGGCCATTCAACGAAGAGGTTGTGGCTCGGGCCATCTACGCCAGCCGCATACCGGTAGTCAGCGGTGTGGGACATGAGACAGACCTGACCATCTCCGACTTGGTGGCAGATCTCCGCGCTCCCACGCCGTCGGCGGCGGCGGAGTTGGTCGTCCCCGATGGCGTGGCGCTTCGCCAGGAGCTGGCCGAGTTGATGGAGCGATCCCGGCGAGCTTGGACCCACCAGCAAGAAACCCGGGCCCATTCTGTGTCCGACATGGCCCGGCGCCTGGCCGCCGGTCTACCCGACCTGGCTACCTGGCGCCGGCGAGTCGACGACCTGGGAAGGGGCATGCAGCAAAAAATGGCTGTCAGGTTAAACCTCACCCAACTCCAGGTCGCCGGCTTGGAGCAGCAACTCCAAGCCCTTGACCCGGCGGCTACGCTGCAACGGGGTTATTCGGTGGTCCAGCGAGCGGATACTGGGGAAGTGGTGCGGAGCACGAAACAGGTGAGCCCGGGAGATGGGCTGAACATTACTGTTTCCGACGGCCAGATACCCGCAGTGTCCGGGTCCGCGGCCGGCTCGTCGGCCAAGCCCCGGCGGCGAGGACGGGAGCGCGTCGGCCAGACCAAACCGCCGGATATGGAGCGTCTACTTTAGCGCCGGGTTTTCCGGCCCAGGTTTCTACTCAGCGGTTCTGACCAGAAGAGGCTCCCCAACCCCTCCTCATGTTCCTCCCTCAATGTTAGACTGACATTAGGCAAGACTGCCACCGGAGCAGAGGTGACTGTGCCGCTCACTGATAAGGAGGTCTGGCTGGTCATACATGGCATGGGCTTGGGGGCAACCTTCTTGCTGGCTTATGCCGGGGGTCTGGCGGGTCTGTGGAGTTTTCGCCCGGAGTGGGTGACAGTAGCGGGCATTCAGGAGCGCACCCGTCGACTAAGCGCCGGTACTTGGGTCATGGCCATTGTAGCCTGGCTAACGGTCATCAGTGGTACCTATATCGTCTACCCCTGGTTTCGGGCCTGGTACCCTATCGAGAATGTCCAGCTGAGCTTCTGGCACACCTTTGGCATGGAGTGGAAACGCCACGTGGCCTGGTTTGCGCCCATGCTGGCAACGGCCGTAGCTTATGTGGTGGTCCGTTATGGCTCCAGCTTGGCTCACGAGGATAAAATTCGCCGGGCTTTGATCGTACTGTTTACACTCGCCTTCGGGGCAGCCGGGGTGGCCGGCATCTTCGGAGCCTTCCTTACCAAAGTGGCGCCCATACGTTAGAGGAGAAGGGCTATGGAACAGCAAAAACCTCTGACCAACGGTCCTGCGGCCGCCGCTATTCTGGCTTCGGGCATCGGCTGCCTGACGTTGGGCCTGCTTACCACTTTGGCGCAGGCCCTTGCTCCGGCCAGGGAAGCCCTCAATTTTTATAGCCCTACCGGGCCCATGAGCGGCAAGACCATCCTGGCGACAGCGGTCTGGCTGGTCGCATGGGCGATGCTCCACTCCCTCTGGAGAAGCGAGCAAGTTAACTTTGGAAAGATTTTTATCGTCACGCTGGTCTTGATTGCCCTAGGGTTCCTCGGCACTTTCCCGCTGTTCTTCCGGAGTTTCGGTGTATGATCCTATATATGATCCAAGGAAGACTTATTACCCTACTGCCATTCAGAACCCAGTAATGCATGATAGGGGCTTGGATAACGTTATAACGGCGGGCCCTTCACAAACTGATCGGAGGCGTGGAATATCAGGACCAACACCACAACGGATCTCCGCCGGCGTGCGTATTGCTCTGGACCAGAAGGGGCCGCTCCGCCTGGTTAGCGGCAGGGGTCACCTGGGGACACGGTTGTCATGGCCGAACAGCTAGATTCGGAATCCAGCATTGACCAGGAAACTCCGAATCCGGAAGCTCTGAGTTTTGAGGAGGCATTCCGCAGGCTGGGAGAGATGGTGGATTCGCTGGAGAGCGGCGGACTGCCCTTGGCTGAATCAACCGTTATCTACCAGCAGGGCATGGGTTTGGTGCGCCGCTGCAACCAGTTGCTGAACGAAGCCGAGCTTAAAATCACCCAGCTCACTGATGACTTCGGCAAGGGTGCACCCTCCGACATTCTGGATTGGGACGAAGACCCAGAGGTATAAAATGTTGCGACTGGACCTCCAGGTTCACACCCGCCATTCTCCTGATTCTCCGGATCCCACGGCTCCCATTCCCTTGGTGGTTCGCCACTACCAGAATATGGCGCGCAGTGACGCCCCCTCGGCGCTGGAGCTGGGTAGCACCTACACCGAGGTGCCGGATTTTGTCGGCACTCCGGCGGGACTGATCCGAGCCGCGGCCTCCGGCCAAATCGCGGGGCGCACCCCCAATCCGCGCTGGCTAATGGCGCCGGGATTCGCCAGGCCGCGCAAAGCG
>JADFQT010000016.1 GCA_022561675.1 Chloroflexota bacterium | reverse complement strand
ACGACCTGATATTCCTCCCGAAGGGCACTTCCCAGCAGCTTGGTGGCCAGGAGCAGCCGCTCCGGTTTTTCAGATTCCTCCAGCTGGACCAGCGAGTATTCCTCGTCTTCCGCGACCGCCAGGGCGGTGTTGCCGGGCAGCGTCCAGGGGGTGGTGGTCCAGGCCAGCAAAAAGGTGGGCACGTCAGGAGTCAACCCCCCCTGAATCCCCCCCTTGGCAAGGGGGGGGAAAGGGGGGGTCAGGGGAAACTTGACGAATACCGAAGGGTCGGGCGTGTTCTCCTTGTAGCCCAGAGCCACTTCGTGGGAGCTGAGGCTGGTTTCGCAGCGCGGGCAGTGCGGCGTTCCCCGCACGCCCTGGTAGAGCAGATCCCGGTCCCAGAGCTGCTTGAGAATCCACCAGCCGGTTTCGATGTAATCGTTTTCCAGGGTGACATAGGGATGCTCCATGTCGACCCAAAAACCGATGCGGTCGGTCATGACCTCCCATTCCTTAACATACCGGAAAACGCTCTCTTTACAACGCTGGTTGAACCTCTCGATGCCGTACTCTTCAATCTCTCGTTTTGAATTTAGGCCCAGCTCTTTCTCTACTTCCAGTTCCACAGGCAATCCGTGGGTGTCCCAGCCCCCTTTTCGCAGGCAACGATAACCCTTCATGGTGCGGTGGCGACAGATGACATCCTTGAACACCCGCGCCAAAACGTGGTGGATGCCGGGGCTGCCGTTGGCCGTGGGTGGACCCTCAAACAGCATAAACAGCGGGGCGTCCGCCCGCTCGGTTTCAGTGCGACGAAAGACGTCCCGATCCTTCCAGTATTGGAGGATGTTGGCTTCCATCTGCGGAAAGCTGACCCGGCTGGGTACGGCTTTGAACATTGCTGGCATTCCTTATATAGGGGCGCTTTTTGGTCGACGCAGGGTATTATACTCCACTGAAAGGTGGACTTGCCGTCCAAAAATGGCCCCGAAAACGCTCTGCGGCGCGATCCTAGCCCGGCAATTGGATGGATCAGCCCCAAGCGTTTGGCCCTTGCGGATGAGCACGCACCTGCTGGGAAATGCGCCGGGGAATTCCAAGAAGTAGCAGGCAATGTTGAAAATCGCCCTATCGCTGCGCTGGCTCCGCTGGGTCCTGCTGGCCCTGTACCTGGGCCTGGTACTGAGCCTGGGCTCAACTGCTTTTATTGACCTTCGATCGGCGATTCCTTTCGCGGTGCTGGTCACCTTAGGGTTCCAGGCCCTATTCATTTTTGGATCAGGCAAGCTGGAACTCAACCGCCCCATACGCGGGTGGCGCCTGGCTATCCCGGCGGCGGTGGCGGGCCTGATGCTGGCGATCCTAATCGGCGGCGCCAGCCTGGCCCTATTGGAGCTTTTCCGCCTGTATGAACACATATTGGTATTCTGGCGGTGGATGGCCCTTATGGGCGTAAGCTGGATTGTCTGGAGCTTCCTGCTTTTTGTTTACTGCCAGGGCTGGGAACGGTTTAATATCATCGGAAGGCTGACCGGACTCATTTTTGCCGGCAGCCTGGCCACTCTTTTGGTTTCCATTCCAGCCCATATCATCGTCAGCCGGCGACCGGGCTGCTTCGTGGGGTTATTTACCGCCTTGGGCATTGCCAGCGGGATTTATGTAATGCTCTGGTCCTTCGGGCCCGCAATTTTGCTGCTGTTTTTTAGGGAGAAGCGGAGGTTTGAGCTTCGGGAGGACCGCCGGCCAGCTGTGGACCCCGCGCCAGAAGCTCGGGAGCAGCCGCGCCCTCCCAAAGAATAAGGCTTGGAGGTAAAGGAAATATCTCAAAACGGCCCACGTCATTCCGGCGCAGGCCGGAATCCAGCGTCATCTACCCAACAACCAGGGGCGGGCATCTGGGCTCCGGCTTTCGCCGGAGCGACGAATACACCGCCACAGGGCCCATCGATGCTTTTGACACAGGCTTTAAGGCAGAAAAAGGGATGCGGTTGTTAATCGGCGCGTAGCCGGGTCGGCTTCCAGCGCCAAACCGGCTAAAGCGTAGGAACCCAGGGTTGGGACGCTTTCCGGTGAGCCGAAAACGCAGATAGTGGTACGCTCCCGCCCATCCACTCTTATGCGAACCTCGGCCAGGGGCATCTCCTGTCGTAAGCCGTCCGCGGTGCTAAACAACCCGGTCCATTGGGGCTGAACTCCCAGGCTTGCCAGTATGGTCGCCGGCACCACACTGTAGCTGCTGGCGGTGTCCACCAGAGCGCGCAGGCTTTCGAAACGGCCTCCATGCACAGCGCTCAACTCTATTGGGTAGCTGAAGCTCTCCCCTCGGCCCTGCAAAACCTACCCCCAGAACTGATAAAAGTGGTTGAGAGGACCATGTCCCCTGCCGATTGGGAAGGACCTGCCTATGGCGGCGGTTACGAACTCCTTGGCCTGAGCCACTGCCTCCAGCAGGGGCAGACCCTTGGCCAGCCCGGCAGCCACCGCCGAGGCGAAGGTGCATCCGGTGCCATGAGTGTTTTTCGTATCTATCCTGGGGGCGGTAAACTCTTGGAAGCGGTCTCCATCGTAGAACAAGTCGGTGGCCGGCCCCTCCCTATGGCCCCCCTTCACCACCACGCTCCCGGCGCCCATGCCGACGATGCTCTCCGCCGCCCGGCGCATATCATCGTCAGAGACGATCTTGACGCCGGTCAAAACCTCAGCCTCTGGGATATTGGGCGTAACCACCGCGGCCAGCGGAACCAGCAGGGTTCGCAGCGCCTCCACCGCGTCCTGGTGCAGCAGGGAGTCTCCGCTTTTAGCCACCATGACCGGGTCCACGACCAAAGCGGTTACCCGGAAGGTCTTAAGCTGCTGGGAAACCACCTCAACGATTGAACTGCTGGCAAGCATGCCGGTTTTGACGGCGTCGGCCCCGATATCGGTCAGGACCGCTTCGATTTGCGCGGCGATGATTTCCGTGGGAATCTCGTGGACGCCGGTTACACCCATGGTGTTCTGGGCAGTGATAGCAGTAAGGGCGGAGGCGCCGTAAACCCCCAGAGCGGCGAAGGTTTTAAGATCGGCCTGAATCCCGGCCCCGCCCCCGGAGTCGGAGCCGGCTATGGTCATGGCCGTGCACACCTTGTTGCAAACCATCATTTAACCTTAGCCCTGGCCTTGGGCCTGGTAAAACCGATTGCTTAAATTTAAGCCGAAGTGAAACCCGCAGGTTTCCGTAAGACGGGATGACGGGCCATGTAGATTCGAACCTGGATTTGGTTTAGGCGTCTGAACCGGGAAGCCGCCAATCTTCGGGAGCGCCGGCGGCAAGGCTTACGTCCTCAGTCTTCGCCGATTCACCGGATTCGTCCTCGTTTAGGACACCGATGGCCATCGCCGGCAAAGTTTCCACGTGCAGCCCTACTCGCACGCCCAAGTCCAGGGAAAGCCGGGCCGCTGATTCATTATCGTCGGCCTCGGCCAGCATCACGAAATCGTATTTCCCCAATACAGCATACTGGCCCATGATTTCAGCGCCCGAACAATCGCACTCCCTAACCGCGTCTATAACCAGGTCCGGGTTGTCCTTAAGCATCCCTTGTCCCTGCTCATTTAGAGTTCCGAGAAGAAAGTAAAGCGGCATGGGGCACTCCGGCCTAATGATTTCGGATCTGCGAATTCAGGCCCAGTATAACATCAACCACTGCCGCAAGCCCCGCCCACCCAAGCGACCAAATTTGGACAGTTGCCTGAGTTAGTGGAGAGCCAGAAGCCTGCCCTGGCGTTTGGAGGGGGAGGGACCGGAGCAACCATTGGCGGGTAACCAAGTCGGAAGGGGAGCAGGCTGCTCCCCGGACGGCGGTGTAAAAAGTTGGCCACCGGGGCTCCTTGCGGTTGACTCGCAGAGCTCCGGTGGCCAAAAGCGTAAACGGGATTCGACAGTTGAACTGGCGGTCCCGGCGTTACACCTTATGGTAGATCTTGCCGCCTCCCTCGCGGAACTCCTGGGATTTTTCCTCCATGCCGGTAGTCAAGGCACCCTCTGGATCCAGCCCCTTTTCCTTGGCGTATTCCCGAACATCCTGGGTGATTTTCATGGCGCAGAACTTGGGACCGCACATGGAGCAGAAGTGAGCTATCTTGGCTCCTTGAGCAGGCAAAGTCTCGTCGTGGTAAAGGCGGGCGGTATCCGGGTCCAGCGCCAGGTTGAACTGGTCATCCCAACGGAACTCGAACCGGGCCTTGGAGAGCGCATCGTCCCAAGCCTGGGCCCCCGGGTGACCCTTGGCGACATCCGCCGCATGGGCGGCAATCCTGTAGGCGATGACGCCAGCCTTGACATCTTCCTTGTTGGGCAACCCCAGATGCTCTTTAGGAGTCACGTAGCAGAGCATGGCGGTGCCGTGCATGCCGATGGTGGCTGCGCCGATAGCCGAGGTAATGTGGTCGTAGCCAGGAGCCACGTCGATGGTGAGGGGACCCAAGGTGTAGAAGGGAGCTTCGTGGCAAATCTCCATCTGACGGTCCACGTTCTCCTTGATCTTGTGCAGCGGCACATGGCCGGGACCTTCGATCATCACCTGAACCTCATGCTTCCAGGCGATCTCGGTCAGCTCGCCTAGTGTATCCAGCTCAGCGAACTGGGCTTCGTCGTTGGCGTCGGCAATCGAGCCCGGCCGCAAGCCGTCTCCCAAAGAGAAGGCGATGTCGTATGCTTTCAGGATTTCACAAATGTCCTCGAAGTGGGTGTACAGGAAGTTTTCCTGGTGGTGAGCCAAGCACCAGCCCGCCAGGATGGAGCCGCCCCGGGAGACGATACCGGTTACGCGATCGGCGGTAAGGTGGATGTAGCGTAGCCGGACTCCGGCATGGATGGTGAAGTAGTCAACCCCTTGCTCGGCCTGCTCAATCAGGGTTTCTCGATAAATCTCCCAGGTTAGCTCCGCCGGGTCGCCATCCACTTTCTCCAGGGCCTGGTAAATCGGCACTGTCCCGAGGGGCACCGGAGAGTTCCGGATGACCCATTCTCGGGTGGTGTGGATGTCATCTCCCGTGGAGAGGTCCATGACGTTGTCGGCCCCCCAGCGGGCGGACCAGCACATTTTCTCCACCTCCGCCTCGATAGAAGAGCTGATCGCCGAGTTGCCGATGTTGGCGTTGACTTTGACCAGGAAATTTCGTCCGATAATCATCGGCTCGGTTTCCGGGTGGTTGATATTGGAGGGTATAATCGCCCGCCCCCGAGCCACTTCATCCCGCACGAATTCCGGCTCGACGCCCTCGCGAATGGCGATGTACTCCATCTCGGGCGTGACCGTTCCCTGGCGGGCGTAGTGCATCTGGGTGACGTTGGCCCCCTTCTTAGCCTTCAGCGGCCGTCGCTTCAGCCCGGGAAAGGGCTCGCCCTGACCCATTCCGTTGGCCCCACTGCCGACGCCGGCTACCTCCTCCACATCGCCGCGTTCGAGAATCCAAGCGCTGCGAATGGGAGGTAAACCCTGACGCACGTCCAACTCGGCGTTGGGATCGGTGTAGGGGCCGCTGGTGTCGTACAGTCTGAACGGCGGGTTTTCCGAGTCGCCAAAGCGGCCCGAAGTTGGAGTCAGGGTCACCTCTCGAAAGGGGACCTGGATGTCCGGCCGGGACCCGGTCACATAAACTTTCTTGCTTGCTGGAAAATTGGACCCCGTATTTAGAGTCAGCTTAACCGGTGTAGCCTGTGCCATTTCCCTACCTCCTTCGCAGTCAGATATCAACAGTTATTAAGAGGTGCATCCCAGCCGACCCGCCGGCCTGCGACCATCTGCTCGGCATACCGCCCCTTGGGTATTCGATCCGCAGTGTAAACAAAAAGCCGCCAATCACGGATGTTGGCGGCCTGACCAAAACGACCGATTTCCTAAGCGCCGCTTCCCTCCGCTGGCATTACCCAGATCAGGTTCGCAAGGGTCGGCGGCAAGTCCGGCCGCCCTCTCAGCCCGGCTTCACCGAGCTCCCCTACGTGCCTCGGCTTATAAACTGTTAAGGGTTGCCATTGTAGAGGCACCAAACTGGGGGTGTCAATTATTGACATGGTTATGGCATATTGCTAAACTTACTGTTTGTGTCGATAAGGACAAAATGGGGAAAAGGGTCGAGAAATGCCTACGGTTAATCAACTGGTGAGAAAGGGGCGAAAGCCGGTTCGCAAGGGGACCAAGGCCCCTGCCCTGCATTGGGTACAAAACTCCCTGCGCAACCGGACCAAGTGGGGACCCGGGTGCCCTCAGCGCCGCGGCGTTTGCATCCAAGTACGAACTATGACCCCGAAAAAGCCCAACTCCGCGCTTCGTAAGATCGCCAGGGTCCGGCTTACCAACGGCGTGGAAGTGACGGCCTACATCGGCGGTGAGGGGCACAATCTGCAGGAACACTCAGTAGTGCTGATTCGAGGCGGCAGGGTTAAAGACCTGCCCGGAGTGCGTTACCACGTGATCCGTAGCGCCCTCGACACCGAAGGAGTAGCGGGCCGCCAGCAAGGGCGCAGCAAGTACGGAACCACCAGAAGCTAGGCCGTCCGCAGCTTAACCGCATCATTAGGTATTGAGCTAGGGACCTCCCCGTTGCGACCCCTAGGACTTTCCCCGGTTTCCCATATCAATCCTGGGTTCTCGTATCAAGCAAGAGGCGTTACTTATGTCTAGAAGAAGACCAGCCGTACGCCGAATAATCCCGCCGGATAGCCGCTATGCCAGTGTTGAGTTGGCGCGGTTTATAAATCGGGTTATGCAAAGGGGCAAGAAGACCACCGCTCAGCGGTTGGTTTATGCGGCGCTGGACCTGGTCCGGGACGAGTCCCATCGGGAGCCTATGGAGGTGTTTGAGCTAGCGCTCAAGAACGCCACCCCACTGGTAGAGGTTAAGCCCCGCCGAATCGGCGGGGCAACTTATCAAGTTCCCACCGACCTGCGGCCCAACCGCAGCGAAGCGCTGGCAATACGGTGGATCATTCGGGGAGCCCGAGCCCGCAAGGGCATACCCATGCGCCGGGGCCTGGCCACCGAATTCATGGAAGCGTCCCGGGGCGAAGGTTCCGCGGTCCGGCGCCGCGAGGAATTGCACCGGATGGCCGAGGCCAACCGGGCGTTCGTACATTATAGAAGGTAGAGGTATTTGGTGTCCGGGCTTTTAGCTTAACCCCGTACACCCCAACATAATGGAAACCGCTCCAGCAGGAGATAAGATCTCCAAAATTCGGAATATCGGCTTTATCGCCCACATAGACGCAGGGAAAACCACCGTCACCGAGCGTGTACTGTTTCTGACGGGCCGTATCAGAAAAATGGGAGGGGTAGACGAGGGGACCACCACAATGGACTGGATGCCCCAGGAACGGGAGCGGGGCATCACCATCACCGCCGCCGCCACCACCGCCTACTGGCAAGACCACATGGTGAACATCATCGACACCCCGGGCCACGTGGACTTCACCGCCGAGGTGGAGCGCAGCCTGCGCGTGCTGGATGGAGGCATTGTGGTTCTGGACGCCGTGGCCGGCGTTCAATCCCAATCCGAGACCGTCTGGCGGCAGGCGGACACCTACAAAGTACCCCGCATCGCCTTCGTCAACAAGATGGACCGGGTGGGGGCCAGCTACGAACGTACGATAGAGTCCATGCGCCGCCGTCTGCGGGCCAATGCGGTCCCGGTTCAGCTACCCTTAGGAGAAGAGGATACCTTCCGGGGCGTTATCGACCTCATTGGCGGGCGGGCTCTGATATACGCCAATGGGAATGGTAGCGCCAGCTTGGAACCCCCCGATGAGATGCCCGTGCCGGAAGAGAATCTGAAGCAATACCAGGAGTACCGGCAGGCCATGGTCGAAAAGATCGTGGAGACCGATGAAGCGCTGCTGATTCGTTACCTGGAAGGGGATGATCTGGGGGAAGAGGAGCTCCGGCAAGCCCTGCGTCGGGCCACGATCAAGCGAATCCTCGTCCCCGTCCTCTGCGGCACCGCTATTCAGGGGAAGGGCGTCCATCCGCTGCTCGACGCCATCATCCAGTACCTGCCTTCCCCAGCGGACATTCCGCCGGTGGAGGGAACCGAGCCGAAGACCGGAGAAACTGAGATTAGGTACCCCGATAGTGAGGGCCCTCTGGCCGCCCTGGCCTTCAAGGTGGTGACCGACCCCTTTGTCGGGAGGTTGGTTTTCCTGAGAGTTTACTCGGGAGAAATCAAAGCCGGTGGGCTGGTCATAAACGTGACCAAGGGCAAGCGGGAGAGAATGGGCCGGCTGCTGCGGATGCACGCCAACCGTCGTGAGGAGTTGGAGGTAGTTCGGGCCGGGGACATTTGCGCGGCGGTTGGGCTTAAGGATACCTTCACCGGAGACACCATTGGGACCCAGGACAGACCGTTGATTTTGGAGCCACCCAAGTTTCCCCAGCCGGTGATATCGGTAGCCATAGAACCCTCGACCAGGGCGGACCAGGACCGGCTCACCGATGCTCTGAGAAAACTCTCCGAGGAAGACCCCACTTTCCTGGTGCGTTTTAACGAGGAAACCGGCCAGACGGTGATGTCCGGCATGGGAGAGTTGCATCTGGAAGTCTTGGTGGACCGAATGAAGCGGGAGTTCAACGTGGTAGCCCACGTGGGCAGCCCGCGAGTCTCCTACCGGGAGACCCTGACCAGCGCCTTCAAAACCGAAGGGCGATTTGTCCGTCAAACCGGTGGTCATGGCCAGTATGGGCACGTGGTGCTGGAGATCGAACCCCTGGAGCGCGGCTCAGGAATAATCTTCGAGAACGCTATCCAAGGGGGGAAGATACCCAGGGAATACATTTCCCCGGTGGAAGCCGGCGTGCGGCAGGCACTGGACAACGGGCCATTGGGTGGGTATCCTCTGGTGGACCTGAAAATACGGCTGGTGGACGGCAGCTACCATCAGGTAGACTCCTCCGAAATGGCCTTCCGAAGCGCCGGCATGCTGGCCATTCGGGAGGGAGCCACCAAGAGCCGGGCGGTTCTGCTGGAGCCGACGGTGGAACTGGAGGTGGTGACCCCCGGCGAGTTCTTGAGCGATATTCTGGGCGACCTGGGATCCCGGCGGACCCAGATAAAGAACATAGAAGGGCAGAACGACTTGCACACAGTACGGGCCATGATTCCACTGGGGGAAACCTTCGCCTACACCACGGCGCTGCGTTCCCTCAGCCGGGGGCGGGCCACTTTTACCATGGAGTTCAAGTATTACGAGCCGGTCTCGCCCGCAGTCTTGAAAACCCTGATCAACGTGGTCTAGTAACTTTTAATAGAGAGTTTACGGCTTATGGTAACCAGGCAAAAAGTAAGGATTACCCTCAAGGCGTTCGACCATAAAATGCTGGACCTTTCCACCGAGCAGATAGTGGAAACGGCCGAGCGTACCGGAGCCCGCATCGCCGGCCCGGTGCCGCTGCCCACCCACATACGTAGATTTTGTGTCATTCGCGGCCCCCACGTGGACAAGGATTCTCGGGAGCACTTCGAGATTCGAACCCACAAGCGTCTGGTGGACATTCTCGACCCCACTTCCAAAACCATCGACTCCCTGACCCGGCTGAACCTGCCGGCGGGCGTCGACATCTCGATAAAACTGTAGGGCCTGACCATGCTGCGAGGATTTCTGGGCAAGAAGGTCGGCATGAGCCAGATATTTAGAGAGGATGGGCGGGTGGTGCCGGTAACCGTGATCGAGGCCGGCCCCTGTTCGGTGACTCAGATCAAGACCCAGCAGACCGACGGCTATGAAGCGGTTCAGCTGGGGTTTGGCGCGATCAAAAAGCTGAACAAGCCCCGGGCCGGTCATTTGAAGCGTAGCACACCAAGCCGGCACCTGCGAGAAGTCGAGGCCGACGACCCAGCCGAGTTTGAGGTAGGGCAGCGTATCGGAGTGGACATCTTCCAGGAAGGCGAAAAGGTTGACATCATCGGCCAAAGCAAGGGTCGCGGATTTGCCGGGGTCATGAAAAGGCACGGCTTCGCCGGCGGACCCCGCACCCACGGCCAGTCCGACCGGGCTCGAGCCCCGGGCTCCATCGGCGGCGGCACTACGCCGGGCAAGGTATACAAGGGTATGAAAATGCCCGGTCACATGGGCAACCGGCGGGTGACCGTCAAGAATCTGGAGATAGTGCGGGTTGACCCCGAGCGGAATCTTTTGTTGGTCAAGGGCGCCGTACCGGGTGCGCCCAATGGCCTACTGCTGATTAGAAGGAAGGGATAACCCAGAGTCGATTTTTATGGAGTATCCAGTCATAAATCAGCAGGGAGCACCCGTTCGAACCATTGAGTTGGACGACGCGGTTTACGGTGTTCCCATGAATCCAACCCTGCTGCACCAGGCTCTGGTCATTTACCAGGGCAACAAGCGCCAGGGGACCAGCGACACCAAAACCCGGGCCCAGGTTTCGGGAGGTGGTCGCAAACCGTGGATCCAGAAGCACACCGGCCGGGCTCGCCAGGGCAGCATTCGGTCTCCCCAATGGCGCCACGGCGGAGTGGTGTTCGGGCCTCACCCCAGGGATTACCGGAGGGACCTTCCCCGCAGGATGCGCCGGCAGGCGTTGAAATGTGCCCTGTCCGAGAGGGTCCGGCAGGGTAATCTCATTTGTCTGGACAGCCTGGATACGCTAGATGGCAAGACCCGGTCGATGACCAACCTGCTGGGCAACCTGGGAATCTCCGGCTCGGCCATCATAATTACCGTCGATTCCGAAGAGAGGGTCTTTCGAGCCGGGCACAACCTGCCCAAAATCTGGACTACTCCGGTTAACCTGCTGAACGCCAACGACCTGCTTAGCCGCCAATCGGTGATCATGACGGTAGACGCCGCGCGCAAGGTGGAGGAGATGTGGGCCGCGCCCTTGAGTCATCGACAGCGGCGATTGGCTCAGGCCGAAGTAACCCTGGTGGCGGCCGAAACGCCAGAGACTCCAACCGAACCTCTAACCGTTCCGCCGGAGGCCGAGAGTGAAAGCAGCGAGGCTGTTGCGGCGCCGCATAGACGGCGCCGAACCGCCACGCCAGAAGCGGAGTCAGCAGAAGGGGAGTCGGTGGAATGAATATTTATCAAGTGCTCCTCAAGCCAACCATCACGGAAAAGAGCACCTTGCTCCAGGAGTCCGGACGCTACACCTTCCAGGTGGCCTTGAATGCCAACAAGGCGCAGGTTAAGGAAGCCATCGAAAAAAACTTTGATGTAACAGTCTATGGTGTTAACATTACCAAGCTGCACGGGAAGCGGAAGCGCTACGGTCAGCGGTTCACGAAGAAGCCGGACATCAAGAAGGCGGTGATAACCCTGAAGCCCGGAGATCGGATTAACCTGATAGAAGGGCTATAGGGTGCTGGGAAGACTGTTATGCCATTAAAAAACCTGCGTCCGGTCACGCCGGGCACCAGAAACGCGGTCCGGCCTTCCTTTGAGGAGATCACCCGCAGGAAGCCGGAAAAATCCCTCCTCAGCAGCTTATCGAAGCGGGGCGGCCGAAATAACCGGGGGCGGGTCACCGTCCGCAGCCGGGGCGGCGGACCCAAAAGGATGTACCGGGAGATCGATTTCAAGCGCCGTAAAGAGGGCGTGCCCGGTCGGGTTGTCTCAATTGAATACGACCCCAACCGAACCACCCGCATCGCGTTGATCTTCTATGCCGACGGGGAAAAGAGCTATATCCTCGCCCCCCATGCGCTGACCGTGGGCAACTGGGTGCAGGCCGGTCCGGATGCGGAAATCAGTCCGGGGAACTCCCTGCGCCTGCGCAACATACCCACCGGCACCGTGGTGCACAACGTGGAGCTGACCCCCGACCGGGGCGGACAGATGGTGCGTAGCGCCGGGGCGGGAGCCCAAGTGCTGTCCCGCGAAGGGGAGCACGTTCTGTTGCGCCTGCCCTCGGGAGAAATGCGCCGGGTGTTGCTGAACTGCCGGGCCAGCATTGGGCAGCTGTCCAACCCAGACCACAAGAATGAGAGTCTGGGCAAGGCCGGCGCCAAGCGCCACCTGGGACGGCGTCCCAAGGTTCGCGGCGTGGCCATGAACCCAGTTGACCACCCCCATGGCGGCGGCGAGGGCCGTTCGCCAATAGGGATGCCGGGGCCCAAATCTCCCTGGGGAAAGCCAACCCTGGGGTACAAGACCCGCCGGAAGAAGAAGCCCAGCACGCTGGTAGTGCGGGCCCGAGGAAAGCGACGGTGACGAAAGTAGTTTATGTCTAGGTCGGTAAAGAAGGGGCCCTACGTCCATCCCAAGCTAATGAAGAAGGTCGAGGCCGTGCAGCGCTCCGGCGCCCAGACGGTGATACGAACCTGGTCCCGGCCGTCGATGATCATGCCCGAGATGGTTGGGTTGACTCTGGGAGTCCACGACGGCCGCCGGCACATTCCGGTGTTCGTTACAGAGAACATGGTGGGGCATCGGCTGGGGGAATTCGCGCCAACTCGCACCTATCGGGGCCACGTTTCCCGCTCCGAGCGCACCAGTCGAGTCAGGTGAGAATATGCCACCGGTTCAAGCTGTAGCCAAACAAATCGGGGCTTCACCCAAGCGGCTGAGGCCCATTCTAGACCTGGTAAGGGGCCGGTCGGTTACCGACGCTCTGAACATGCTAAGCCTGCTGACCTCGCCCTGGGCCAAGCAGGTGTATAAAACGGTGCATTCCGCCGCCGCCAACGCCGAGAACAACATGATGATGGACCGGGACGACTTGAAGATCGTCCGGATCACCGCCGACCAGGCCCGTCCCCTGAAGCGGTTCCGGCCCAGGGCCAGGGGGCGTATGGGGCGCATCACCAAGCAGGCCAGTCACATCACCGTGGTAGTAGATGAGGCTCACCCGGAGGAGTTTTAACCCATGGGTCATAAAACCCACCCCTACGGCTTCCGACTGGGAATAATTAAGGATTGGAAGACCCACTGGTACGCCAACAACGCCAGCGCTTACCGTAAGCTGGTGCTGGAAGATATCAAGCTGCGACAGAGCATTAACCGGGAGTACCAGGGCTTCACCGACGCTGGCATAGCACGCATCGAGATCGATCGGGGCGCCCAGGATACCGTTATAAACATCCACTCGGCCCGTCCCGGCATTCTGATCGGCCGAGACGGCGAGCGAGTGAAAAACCTGCGGTCGCGACTGGAAGCGATCACCCAGCACCGCATCCAACTGAATATTATAGAAATCGAACAGCCGGAGCTGAATCCCTTCCTGGTGGGCCGCAATATCGCCGAGCAACTGCAGCGGCGGGTTGCCTACCGCCGAGCTATCCGGCAAGCAGCCCAGCGGGCGATGCAGGCGGGAGCCGAGGGGATAAAGATCATCGTCAAGGGCCGTATATCCGGTTCGGAGATCGCCCGGCAGGAAAAGCTGCTGATGGGGCGGGTGCCGCTCCACACCCTCAGAGCGGATATAGATTACGCGCTGGCCGAAGCCGCCACCACTATGGGGCGCATTGGCATTAAAGTCTGGATTTACCGCGGCCAGATCCTGCCCCCGGTTCCGGAAGCCGAAGAAGAGCTGGAAACCATTGAGGTCCGGGTGGAAGCCGGGTCGGAAGACGAGACGGAAGCCATCGCCGACGATGTTATCGGCGGCGTGGCCATCAGAGGAGCCTTCGATGTTGCAACCTAAGCGTACCAAGTATCGCAAAATGTGCCGGGGACGGCGCAAGGGAAAGGCCACCACCGGCAACAGCGTGGACTTTGGCGAGTTCGGCTTGAAGGCCTTGGCCTGCGATTGGATTACCGCCCGGCAAATTGAGTCGGCTCGAGTCGCCATCACCCGCCACCTGCAGCGCGGCGGGCAGGTTTGGATACGCATCTTTCCAGACAAGCCGGTGAGCAAGAAACCGGCCGAGGTGCGGATGGGCGGCGGCAAGGCCGCCAACGACCATTGGGTGGCCGTGGTCAAACCCGGCCGTATCCTATTCGAGGTGGGTGGAGTCACCCCTGAGCAGGCGCGGTCGGCTTTGCGTCTCGCCTCCTATAAACTGCCCATCGCCACCAAAACCGTGCAGCGGGACCGTCTGGCGGCGGCCGCAAGCGGGTAAGACAATAATGCAGATTCACGAAATTCGGGCCATGAACGACCAGCAGTTGGAAGAAGAGTTGACCAATTCTTATCGGGAGTTGATGAACCTTAGATTTCGGGCCGCCACCAACCAGCTAATCGACATCAACATGCCCCAAAAGACTCGCCGGGATATCGCCCGCCTTAAAACCGTAATTCGGGAACGCCAGAGAGCGGGGAGCTAGACATGGCGAAACAGATGCGAAAGGTTCGGGTGGGGTCGGTGGTATCTACTAGCATGGACCGAACAGCCGTGGTGGACATGGTCTGGAAGCAGCGACACCGGCTGTATCGCAAGCAAATGCGCCGGGTGGCCCGGTTTTACATCCACGATCCGGAAAATCAATGCCGGGTTGGGGACACGGTCCGTATTCAGGAGACCCGTCCCATTTCCAAAACCAAGCACTGGCGACTGCTGGAAATCCTGCAGCGCCGGCAGGTAGCGGAAGTTCGCCCCATCGAGTTGGAAACCGACATCGAAACGGTCATCGCCGGAGCAGAAACATCTGTCGAAGCAGCGCTAGAAGAGCTGGAAACTGGGGCGGCGGATACTGCGGAGGAGGAACCGGAAACCGCGGCGGCGGAGTCGGTTCCCGAGGCGCCCGCTCCCGCCCGGCGACAGCGTGCTACGCGGAGCCGCCGGGCCACGGCGGATCCGGCGGAAGAAGAACCGGAAACCGCCGCAGAAACTCCCATCGCCGAAGCAAATGAATCCAGCGAAGCAACGGTAGAAGAGCAGGAAGCTGGGGAGGCGGATTCTGCGGAAGAGGAGCCGGAAACCGGCACAGAAACTCCCATCGCCGAAGCAGATGAATCCGGCGAAGCAGCGGTAGAGGAACTGGAAACTGGGACGGCGGATTCAGCGGAAGAGGAATCGAAGGAATGATTCAGACCTACACCCGGCTTAACGTGGCCGACAACAGCGGCGCCAAGCGCATCCGCTTGATCAATATTCCCGGCAGTGGCAAGCGAAAGTACGCCCAGGTGGGAGACATCATCGTCTGCAACGTTCGAGAAGCGGCTCCCAACTCCGCCATCCGCAAAGGTCAGGTGGTCCGGGCGGTTGTAGTCAGGCAGGCCCAGGGTCTGCTGAGGCCGGACGGCACTTACATCAAGTTTGACGACAATGCGGCGGTAATCATTCAGGAAAACCGCCTGCCTCGAGGAACCCGGATTTTCGGGCCGGTGGCCCGGGAACTGCGGGAAAAGGGATTCATGAGGATCGTCTCCCTGGCCCCGGAGGTGGTGTAGTGAGCATCCGGCGGGGCGATAATGTATTGGTGATAGCCGGTAAAGATAAGGGGAAGACCGGCCGGGTAGACCGCCAAATGACCGACAACCACCGGATCGTGGTGGAGGGGGTCAACATGATCACCCGCCACGTTAAGGCCCGACCCGGTGTACGCCAGTCGGGACGCATCCAGCAGGAAGCTCCCATCCATGTTTCCAACGTGATGCTAATTTGCAACAAGTGCAGCAAGCCAACCAGGCCCCATATAACCACGCTGGAGACGGGCAATCGGGTAAGGTCTTGTCCCAAGTGCCAGGAAGTGATTGACGATGCCAGACAGTGATCCGACGGCAGCCAACGAATCGGCTCCCGAGGCTGCTGAGTCCGAGAGCAGCGACCAGGCGGCGGAGCAGGAATCGGCTCCCGAGGCGCCCGCTCCTGCCCGGCGGCAGCGCCGCCGAGTTCCCGAGGCTGTTGCGCCAGAGAGCAGCGACCAGGAATCGGCTTCCGAGGCGCCCGCTCCCGCCCGGCGACAGCGCCGCCGAGCTCCCGAGGCCGCTGCGCCTGAGGGCAGCGAGCAGGTGGCGGAGCAGGAATCGGCTCCCGAGGCCGCTGCGCCCGAGAGTAGCGAGCAGGTGGCGGAGCAGGAATCCGCACCCGCGGAACCCGCTCCCGCCCGGCGACAGCGTGCTCCGCGGACCCGCCGCGCCGCGGCCGCCGTGGAGGAACTTCCGGAGGGGGCCGGTGCGCTGCCCGCACCCCGTTTGCTGGGG
>JADFQT010000218.1 GCA_022561675.1 Chloroflexota bacterium | reverse complement strand
GCTTTTGGCGCATGCTGGAGGTGCTGGATAAACACGGGATCAGGTGCTGCGTGTCCCTCAACCTGGCGGTGCTGGAACATTATCCCGAGATAGCGGAAGCCATGGTGCAGCGGGACTGGGACTTCATGAGCCACGGCATTTACAACACCCGCTATCTCAACACTTACTCGGAGGAGCAGGAGAGGGAGTTTTACCGGGACTGCATCGAGACCTTGCAACGCCATACCGGGAAAAGGCTAAAGGGGATGCTGGGTCCGGCCATTTCCGGCACCGAGCGTACCCCGGACCTGATGGCCGAAGCAGGCCTCATCTACCATACCGACTGGATGCATGATGACCAGCCGGTGCCGATCAAAGTGAAGTCGGGGAAATTGGTCTCTGTGCCCTACTCGATCGAATTAAACGATGCTCCCCTATTCAGAGACCATTATGAGGGGGACTACTTTGCGCAGATATGCAAGGAACAGTTTGACCAACTCTACAAAGAGGGTGCGGAAAGCGGGCGCGTCATGTGTATTGCCCTGCACCCCTACCTCACCGGCCAGCCCCACCGGATCAAGTATCTGGATGAAATCTTGAGCTACATCATGAGCCACGATGGAGTGTGGCAGACCACTGCGGATGAAATAGCTGAGTACTACATCGCCAATTACTATGACCAGGTGGTAGCCCACACGGCACAATTTGCCAGGTAGAAGGCATAACTGCCTGGCCTGAACTCTGCCCGGACGCGAAGGAGGCGATAACATGCCCGCAGAACGCCGTTTCGGCATGGACCATGAACATTACGACTGGTCGCCCCTCAACGCCCGAGGAATCCTCCGCTGGCCCGAGAACGCCCGGGTTGCCCTCTGCGTGATCGTCAACCTGGAGCACATGGAATGGAGCCCGCCTCAGGATAGCTATACTTCCCCTCTGGCCGGGGGCCTGGGGGCACGCTCTTTTCCCGACTACGCCCGCTTTTCCCATCGGGAGTACGGCCACCGAGTAGGAATTTTCCGGGTGCTGGATGCGCTGGAAGCCCACGGTATCAAACCTACTGTGGCAATGGATGCCCTGACGGCTGAGAACTATCCCTACCTCGTCGACCATTGCCTCAAGCGTGGGTGCGAGATCATTGGACACGGGATCTCGGTGAGTCGGATGATAACCAGTGACATGTCCGAGGAGGCGGAGCGAGAATACATTCAGCAGTCCGTTGAGGCGATTAAGCGGTTCACCGGTGAAGCACCGGCGGGTTGGCTGGGACCGGAATACGGCGAGTCTTCCAGGACACCTCAGCTGCTGGCTCAGGCTGGGATTCGCTATGTATGTGACTGGGCCAACGATGAGCAGCCCTATGCTCTAAAGGTCCCCCAAGGTCAGCTGTTCGCCTTACCCATGATGCTGGAGTTGGACGACACCCATGCTCTCTGGAACCGGCGAGTAACTATCAACCGGTACAGAGAGATGCTGAAGGAGGGTTTCGACACCCTATACCAAGATGGGGAGCATAACGGGCGAGTGCTGGTCCTGAACTTGCATCCCTGGCTGATCGGCCAACCCTTCCGCATACGCCACCTGGAAGAGGCATTAGGCTATATCATGCGCCGCCGGGGCGTTTGGGCCGCGGCGGGTAAGGAGATAGTGGATTGGTACCAGCATAACCTCCCGGCTGCTTGAAGGTTTCCATGGCCAAATGAGGGACAAAAATAGCCGGATGCCCAGGGTGAAACGATTACCTGTTATTTCGAGCCCCGGACGGAAAGGATGAAGAGAGCATGAGTGGTATTGGCGTAGCCAGATGGGGATAAATGAGTGGCTCGAATGGCCACCCACCCGCGCAGCACTTGACAAATTACCCGTTCTGTTGGATTTTTACGCGATTAGGCTTGACGAATTATGAATAGCTCCAGGTCGAAACTCGCTTCGGCGTCAACGCTGACCCCTCCGATACATGGTCCCAAAGGAGAACATGAACCGGTATGACTTGGAAAGGGAGACTGATTCTCAAGTTACTTTCTGATGCAACCACGACGCCATTTGAGGAGCCGATTCTAGACGCTTTAAATTGTATATGAGGTCAGCACAATGTAAGATGGCTTCCTATCCAAGCGGAGGGGCCAATTGGCATGCACCTCTTCGAGTCGACTACAAGCTATGAAAAACCCTTTGCAATATCAATAGCCGGGCACCTTACAACTGAGGTGTAATGCCTAAGTCTGTAGGAATCGTGGGCTGCGGAACGATCGGCCAGGCTCTGCTTAGAGAGGCTGATGCCGGGAAGCTACCGGTTTCGGTAGCTGGCGTAACCAGCCGGACCGAATCCAGGGCACGCGCCTTCCTTTCTACTCTGCGGTCACCTCCCCCTTATTTGGGACTGAAAGACCTGATCGACTGCGCTGACCTGATCGTGGAAACGGCAGGTGGACACGTGGTCCCACAGCTTGCCAGCGAGGCCTTTGGAGCTGGTAAAGACTTGATGGTCATCAGCGTAGGAGCTCTCTTGGAGCATCCCGATATCATTGACCTATCCCGAAGCACTGGATGCCGGCTTTTCGCGCCTTCTGGGGCCATCGCTGGTCTGGACGGCATCAAATCGGCCTGTCGCGGAAGGGTAGACCGGGTGGTAATGACCTCCCGCAAACCCCCAGAGGCGTGGGAAGGGGCTCCTTTTTTGCAAGAGCGCGGTATATCGTTGGAAGGACTGGACCAAGAGCAGGAGCTATTTTTCGGATCGGCCCGAGAAGCCTGTCGGGGATTTCCCGCGAACCTGAATGTTTTGGCGGCAGTCAGTCTATCTGGAATAGGACCGGACCGGACCCAGGTCCGAATCTTGGCGGTGCCGGGATTAGAGCGCAACTGCCATGACTTAGAAGTAGAGGGAGAGTTCGGGAGTTTGACCGTCCACATTGAAAATATCCCCTCCGAAAATCCCCGTACCGGACGGCTGACCGCTCTTTCGATTATTAGAACCCTGGAGAATGTGGTGGATACGGTCCATATCGGGACTTAGAGGGCTGAACTCGGGTAGAGCAGTGAGTGTCCATAACCCATGACGCCTAATCAGCAATAAGAGGCCAGCCCATCGATACCCCCGGCGGCCATCGCTTTCGGGGGGATCGTTATATGCAGGTGCTGGAAGTCATACCTGAACCCTCTGGGCCGTTGCACCACCGGCAAGCCATCATAACAGCCCTCCCGCGGCACGCGGCAATTTCATGATTGCGACCGGATGAACATGTCGTCAATAAAAATCGTGTCGGCGGAATTCTCACCGCGGGTACGGTCGGTGTCCACCACCCGGACGTAGACCAGGCCATCGATTGACGGCGGTAAGGGATACGATTGGACCGTGTGGGCATCGGCGTTGTCCATGATGGTCGGCTTGACTGAAGGCGGTACCAGTATGCGAGATATGGTAGATAACGCCCGGCGCATCACTATGACCGTAGATATTCCAGCATTTGTGGACATGGACACCGGCTACGGCGACGCTGTAACCGTTTACCAAACCGTGAAGGAGTACATCCGAGCAGGGATAGCGGGTGCCCATCTGGAAGACCAGACTTACCCACCCAAGTCGGGGCCACGCCGCCGTTGTGTCTCCATCGAAGAAATGGTGGGCAAGTTGCTCGCCGCGATGGATGCCAAGATGGAATTGGACCCTGATTTCGTCATCGTGGCCCGGTGCGACTACGCCGGAGTCCCCGGAGCGAAATTCGAGGAGGTTATGGAACGTTGTTTGGCCTACAAGCGAGAAACTAACGTGGACGTGGTCTGTCCTGCAGTGCAATCTTGGGAAGATAACAAAGAAGCCATTCGCCGCATCCCCGGGCCGGTCCTGCCCTTGTTTAACCACGGGAGCCAGACCCACCCAACACTCGAGGAGTTGCAAGAAGCGGGAGCCGCCGGGGCCTGGTATCCGGCCCTCACCAGCATGGCAGGACTACAAGCCAACTGGGACTTGCTCAGCGACTTCAAGGACAGGGGTACCGGCGCCATAGATGATTTCCTGCAAAACGCTGCCCAGAGCAAATGGGGCACCGTCAGCAACGGCAGCGTCCTCGGCGCACAGCTTATCCGGGAGATGGAAGATAAGTATCTGCCCTGATTGTCCCTTAGAGCGTCAACCAACGCGTCGCTGAGTCCTTCTCGACGGCCGCTACTTCTACCGGACTGTACAGCGGCAACAGGATAGACAGTACCAATTGCATATCCCTGGATTCAGCGACTAACGGGCCAGTAGCCATCTCCCGCGAACCCGGGACCGAACCTCCCGTCTTACCGACTTCATAGGACCTTGGCGATGGCGGCGCACAAACTGCTCTATGTAGCACTTCCGGTAACTGTTCAGAGTTGAGGGGAAGTGAGCAACCGGCGGCATTCCAGGAGGGGATTGAGTCCTCTGGCCCGCCAGGTGCCGAAGAGGGACGCCAGGGTCATCTTGCTCTCGGTGCCCTCGTCGGAGC
>JADFQT010000217.1 GCA_022561675.1 Chloroflexota bacterium | reverse complement strand
TCTGGCCCAGGAGATAGTTCAGGGCAAGCCGGCTTCCTCGGTGGTGGCGGGGCGGGATGATGCCAGCACCTCCTGCGCCCAGGAGATTCTGATGTCTCCCTCCTTTCGGGTATACACCAGCAGGGACATAATTGGCGTAGAACTGGGCGGAACGCTGAAGAACATCATCGCCCTGGGCGCCGGCATCGCCGATGGTCTGGGTCTGGGAGACAACGGTAAGTCGGCCCTGATTACCCGGGGACTGGCGGAGATAACCCGTCTGGGCGTGGCGGCGGGCGCCGATCCCCTGACCTTCGCCGGCCTGGCCGGTCTGGGCGACATTGTGGCCACCTGCGCCAGTCCCTTGAGCCGCAACCGCTACGTGGGAGAGCAGCTGGCCCAAGGCAGGAGCTGGTCCGAAATTCAGGCGTCGATGCAGAACGTGGCGGAGGGCGTCAACACCACCGGCGCGGCTCTGGAAATGGCCGATAAGCTGGGAGTGGACATGCCCATAGCTCAGGTGACTTATCGCGTGCTCTTCGAGGACCTACCGCCTCGCCAGGCCATCGCCGAGTTAATGGGCAGGCCCCCGCGCCCGGAATGGTAGCTTAGCTGATGGTAGCTCAGCGGTCAGGCCTTTCCTAACGAAGTGGGCCTAGCGCCAGTCCCGGCACCCGCTGAACCAGCCAGGGGGCCAGCGCCAGGCGATGGCAGGGTTGACCAGCGGGCTCAAAGCACAACAGGGTAAAGTCCCCCAAATCGGGAACGGCTTCAACCCAGTTCCGAAATTCCCCGGCCCGGCTGAAACCCTTTTCCAGTCCCTTAACGTACTCGCGGGACAACTCGGCGAAGTCTATCTTTTTACCCCGGTAGGCCCGTAGTAGATCGAGGGCCGGATATAGGAACGGCAGCACCTCCCACTGGGTTGGGCGTCCCCTGGGGTGCTGCCGTGAAACGCGGTAAGGTCTGCCAACCCAGTGCTGGGGTGCATAGAAGCTGGCAGTATAAAGCATCAGGAAAGCATCAGCTTGGTTCTTCCTCGGCAGCCTCTAAAATCCGTGCTCCCCGCCCTCCCCGGGGATGAGCCTGCCGCGCTAAAAAGAGGAGGCCACCGAATATGATGACGCTCAGATAGCTTATGGCCCGGTCCACCAGGACCACCGCCCCGGCAACCGGAGCTGTCAACTGGGTAAGTCTTACCAGCAGACCGGTAACCCCCGGCTCTACCGCCCCCAGCCCGCCGGGAGTCGGAACCAAAGACAACAAAGAATTTGCCAGGGTAATGAACACCACCAAGGCCAGACTGAGCTCCAGCCCCAGGGCCAGGATTACCAGGTAAAGCCTGGCGATTTCCGCCAGCCATCCCAGCAGGGCCCAAAAGGCGAGCCAGGGTATCTGCCGCAGGCTGCCGAGATACCCCTGATGGAAGCTCTCATAATGGCGGGCCACTCTGGCGGGTAGCCAGCCTTTTATCCGACCTTCCAAGCCAATCAGGACCAACAGGCCCAGGACCAGAGCGGCGAATAGAGCTACCGCTATCCCCAACACCGTCCAAGCTGATTGAGGCGGGAATTGGCGCCCGCCGATCGAGTAGGACAGGGAAACGAGGAGCAGCAGAACAACCAGGGCAGTGCCCACCAACCGCTCGGTGACTATAGTACCCATCACCAGAGGGAAGGGCGCTCTCTGTTCATTGGAATAAAGGTAGGCGCGATAGGCGTCGCCCAACCGCATCCAGGCCACCGAATTGGTGAACCAGCCCAGCAGGATCAGCTCGGCACAGTAGAAAACTCCGGGGGCGGAGGCATTTCGGCCCTCCGCGTTTCGGAGCAGGATGCTCCAGGAAATCCCTCGAAATAGGAAGTTTGTGTAGTGGACTGCCACCGCCGCCGCTACGTAGCCAATGTTGGCGTCACGAACCAGCGCCCAGGTCTTGCCCAGGTCCACATCGAAACGGAAAATCAGAAAGGACAAGAACCCCAGGGCCAGGGTCAAGGAGACTAGAGTGGGGACCGACAGAACCCTTCGCCATAGCGGCGCGGAGACTGACCGCCGGTTAAGAAAGCCGGGCATCGACCGGGCGAGGGAGCAGGTGGGACGGGGACATATCTAGCGTAACTCTTTAGGGAGGGTGAAGCTGACATCCTCCTCCACTCCGATCAGGTGCGTTACCTTCTCGGGAGACAAGGCCTGAATGACGCTCTCAACCAAAACCTCCGGGGTGGACGCTCCCGAAGTAACGCCTACCCTGGTGCGCCCGACCAGCCAAGCTGGGTCGATCTCCTTCGGGCCGTTTATCAGATGAGCCGGCACTCCCAAGGCCTCAGCAACCTCCCGAAGCCGGTTGCAATTGGAGCTGTTCGGAGCGCCAATGACCAGCACCAGATCCACCTTTGCGGCCATCTTGGTAACGGCCTCTTGGCGGTTGGTGGTGGCGTAGCAGATGTCATTTCGCACTATGGAATTGGGATAGGTGCTTTGTATGCTGTTGATCGCCTCTGCGGTATCTCCGACGGATAAAGTGGTCTGGGTCAGGACTACGACCTCGCTGTCCGATTCCCAATCGGGCAACTCACTGCCGGCATGGTCGTCGACCAATGTCATCGGCACCTGCCCCATGGTTCCCCTCACCTCCTGATGGCCCCGATGACCCACCAGAAGCACTTTCTTCCCCTCCCGGTGGTACTTCTTGGCTTCATTATGTACCCGGGTCACCAGGGGACAAACCGCGTCGATGACCTTCAGCTTCCTCTCTCGGGCCTGCTCGAAGTCCTCGGGAGGCGAGCCGTGGGCCGAAAACACCACCAGCGAACCCGGCGGTATATCCTCTATCCTCTCCACGGTGATGGCGCCCTTCTTTTCCAGTTGGTCCACCACGTAAGGATTGTGAACAATCTGATGCTTTACGTACACCGGGGGGCCGTACTTGTCCAAGCACAACTCCACCACTTCTATCGCCCGCACCACCCCGGCGCAAAATCCCCGGGGCGAGCTAAGGATAACTTCTACCAAGATGTTCCTCGCAAGCTGAAAGTTTTACCCAGATGCTACGCCCTGAAACCTCCAGGCGGAATACACTAGGCAGTGTTCCTCGCCGAAACCTGGATCAGGTCCAGATACTTGTACCCGGAACCGGTGTTCAACAGCACTATCGTTTCATCCGGGCTCAAGAAGCCATCCACCAGCAGCCGCTTCAGCCCCACCAGGGTTGCCGCGCCCTCCGGGCAAGCGATGATCCCTTCGGAAGCGGCTATCTCGTACATGGCATCCACCATGGAAGGGTCGTCCACGGCGAGGGCAGTGCCGCCGGTTTTCCTTATTGCGTCCAGGATCAGGTAATCGGCGAAGGGATGGGGTACCCTTAACCCATCGGCCAAGGTGGTGGCGTTGGCCCAGGCTTGGGAAGTTTCCTTTCCCTCTTGGAAGGCCCTGACGATGGGCTGGCAGCCCTCGGGCTGCACCGCTATAAACTTGGGCTGCCGGCCCTCTATCCAGCCTAACTGCAGCAACTCCTGGAAAGCCTTGTACATCCCTATGATGCCGGTGCCGCCGCCGGTGGGGTAGATGATCGCGTCGGGCATTTTCCAGCCTAACTGTAAGGCTATCTCCAGGCCCATCGTCTTTTTACCCTCGGCCCGGTAGGGCTCTTTGAGGGTAGAAAGGTCGAAGAGATGCTGCTCCTCGGCGACCGCAACGGCGATCCGCCCGGCATCGCCGATCAGGCCATCCACCAGGTTCAACTCAGAGCCGGCCATGACCGATTCCTTCTGGTTGGACAGGGGAGCGTCCTTGGGCATGAACACCTTCACCGGCAGCCCGGCCCGAGCGCAGTAGGTGGCCGCGGCTCCAGCGGCATTGCCCGCCGAAGGCATGGTGAATCCGGTGACGCCCAGCTCCTGTGCCTTGGAAACCGCTGCGGCGATACCCCTGGCTTTGAAAGTTCCGGTAGGATTCAGTCCCTCTTCCTTGATGAAAAGACTGCGGAGCCCCAGCTTCTTGGCCAGGTTCCCCGCCTTCAGCAGTGGAGTGCCGCCTTCCCCCAAAGTGAGGACGTACTCCGGCTGGAGCACCGGCAAAAGCTCCGAAAATCGCCACATGTTGTCCGGCCGGCTGGCAAAAACGCTCCGGTCCAGGTCACGACGGAGCCGGGGCAGGTCGTAGCGCGCGAACAGCACCTTGTCACAGCAGGGGCTGGTTTTCTGTAGCTCGGTATGAGGATAGGTTTTACCGCATTGGGTGCACTCTAAGTGGTCCAGGTAGCTAAACATTCAGACAACGACCTCGCCAGCCTAACCGCCGGCCCAGAGATCACAAAGTCAGAGACCGCCGGGCCGCCGATCTCCTGCATATCTTACCCCATGCGGCGGTGGATTTGTACTGACCCGCGACCGGCTCCCCGGAGGGCTTCGATGGAGGGACTCGATGGAGGGACTCGATGGAGGGGCTCGATGGAGGGACTCGATGGTGGGACGCTATGGAGGGACTCGATGGCGGGATTCG
>JADFQT010000216.1 GCA_022561675.1 Chloroflexota bacterium | reverse complement strand
CCCTTGAGAGGGAATATGCTTCCACAGGGATCGTGGTGGAACGGGGGAGCAAATATGCCTATACAGGGATCGCGGTGGACCGGGAAGGGAAGATTTATGTGACCAACAATCGGAATCACAGAGTGCTGGTGTTCGGTCCGTCCGGTAACCTCTTGACCTCGTGGGGTAGCTTTGGTTCAGAGGACGGGCAGTTCGATGGTCCCATGGGCATCACAGTGGACTCCTCGGGCAAAGTCTACGTGGCGGACCAGGGCAACTCAAGGGTTCAAGTATTTAGCTCCAGCGGGCGTTTCCTGGCCAAATTAGACCTGCCCGGAAGCGGGTACGGCCCGGTGCTGGGTTCATTGAATGTTGCGGTAGGCCCGGCGGGGAGAATATACGTGGCAGACGGAGGTAGCCATCGAATAGAGGTTTTCAGTCCCGCAGGGGACTTTATGGCCACCTGGGGTCGGCGCGGATCGGAGGACGGTCAATTCGAACGCCCCATGGGAATTGCAGTTGACTCCTCGGGCAATGTTTACGTGGCCGACACTGGTAATCACCGGGTGCAGGTTTTTAGCGCCGACGGCAAGTTCCTCCGGAAATGGGGTACCGAGGGCTTTGAGGACGGCATGCTAGGGCAACCGTTGTGGATAGCGGTAGATGCCTTGGACAACGTCTACGTTGATACAACACAGCCAACCCATTACAGCGGAGTGCGGCCACCCCGGAGTCAACCTACCTATGGTTGTTGAACCTCGACGGCGGCCAGTCCAAGTCGCTATTTTAGCCGCGGCCTAACCCGCCAACAAACTCCCGCCAGGCTGCCACACACTGTTCCGGCGCAGAATGCTGGATGTAGCCAGTGCCACCGGAGATTTCGACCAGCGTTGAGTTAGACAGCAATTGGGCCATCCCCTGGGCCCGGTCGGCAGTATTCATCGTGCTGTCCTTACCCACCAGCACCAGGGCCGGCGTGTTGATCTGGGGCAAAATGGGACTCAGGTCCTGGGTTGATAGGTAGGCCAGGGTCTCCATCACCACGTGTTTGGAAGTCTGGATCATCTGCTGCGCGTACCACTCATGATGGGCCGGGTCCGAGTGTCCGGGCTCCAGCCGGCGGTCGGCCGTCGCCCGGACCCAACCTTCCACCCCGGACTTGTCCACCAGGTCGTAACTCTCCCGATAGCTGGGTACTCCCACAAACTTGTAGGGCGACGTGCAGGCGGCTACAGTGTGCAGCCGCTGCGGGTGTTCATAGGCAAACTGAAGGGCGATGGTTCCGCCGATGGTCTCGCCGATCAGGTGCACCTTGTCCAGGGCCAGGTGGTTCAGCAGGTTTTCCAGGTCGGTGGCAAAGCCGCTCAGGGACCAATCGTATCCCGGTTCGGGAACAGTGGAACGGCCAAAGCCCCGGGCGTCGACCCTTATCACCCGGTATTGCCGGGCCAGCAGCGGCACCCAGGCGTACCAGAGCCGGGAGCTTTTGGCATTGCCGTGGTGCAGAACCACCGTTTCCGGAGTGCGCCAGGGGTCGGTGAAATCGTCGTCCTCGTAGTACATCTCCAGGGTTTCATCTAGCTTGACCGTAGGCACGGCACACCTCCTGGCTTTAGCTTTCGTTGGGTCCCTGGCGCTGGGTCCTGGTCTCTGGATGCCTGTCGCGGGGTCCGGGGCATACGTGGCAGCCGGCGCTATGCCGGTACGGTTAACTTAGCCAGTAACTTAGCAGGTCCGTAGTGCCAGGTCCAGTCGCGGCTCCCAGACCAGAGCTAATATTTACCCCCCGGCAGCAAGTCTTGGCGGCAGAGCATGGGGCCAGCTATCCTCCCCCGCCGTGCTATAATTACCCCCGTGTTCACGTAGGGTGGGGTGCCTAGCGAAACCGAGTCTGGCGGGCCCAATCCGTTAACTTACGGCCATCTGAGGGATATGCGGGCATGATCAAGCGTTTCTCCGTGCTCTACGTAGGGCAGATCGACCTGGACAATGTGGGCGCCGAGGGTACCCCAGCAGACGAACGGCGCTACACCAACCAGCAGCTGGTCCAGGGTTACGACAACGCGGTCGCCCTGGCGAAGCATATGGATGGACTGGGGTTTTACTGCCTCTGGACGGCGGAGCACCACTTCCAAAGGGAAGGGTACGAGGTTTTCCCGAATCTGATACTGCTGGGAGTGCACCTGGCCGGGTTAACCAAGAATCTGAAGTTCGGCGCAGCCTTTAACATCGTTCCGATGTGGCATCCGCTACGGCTGGCTGAAGACTTCGCTGTGGCCGATATCCTGACCGGCGGACGGCTGATTTTTGGGGTAGGACGGGGTTACCACTCCCGGGAAGTAGAGACCTTCGGCGCTCCGGTGATAGACAACGACGCCAACAAGGAGCTTTTTGAAGAGCAGATGGAGATTATCCTGAAGGCCTTCAACGAAGACTCTTTCTCCCACAAGGGCAAACACTACACCATACCGGCCGACGTTCCCTACCGGGGATACCAGTTAAAGGACGTAACCCTGGTGCCCCGGCCGGTGAACCTGCCGGTGGAAATCTGGCAGCCTATAGCCAGCGGCCGCACCCTCTCCTACATCGCGCAGAAGGGGATTAAAGGGATGGTGGCCCTGACTGGCGAGATTCTGGCCGAACAGATAATCCGCACCTATCAGGAGGAGTCGGCCAAAGTAGGGAGGGTTCTGGACCTGGGACAGGATATGGCGCTGGGTATCGGCTTTTGTATTGGAGATTCCCAGGAAGCGGCGATAAACCAGGTCAGGCCATACCACGACGAGCGTTACAAGTGGTTCGCTCCCTTCGGGTTTGTCCGCTATACCGATTCTCAAGGGCGCCCTTGGGGAACTCCGGGCGCGCCCGTCGGCGTGCCCGGCATTGAAGATGGGGTGCAGCAAAAGGCCTGGTTCTGCGGTCCGCCGGAACAGTTCATCAGCTTCCTCCAGGAGTTGGAACAGAAATACCCGGGGTTGGAAGACCTTATCCTGCAGTGGCCCGAGGGTATGCCCTGGCCTGAGTTTAGAGACCAGCTTTCCGCCTTTGCGGAGCATGTGATGCCGGCGTTCACCACTCAGGGAACCGCAGCTGTAGTGGGCGACGGCAACGACTAAAAATCGACATCCGAAATCTTGCTGAGGTCCCGCCGTCTTCCGCCAGGGGGTTCGAAAGCTGGTTACTCCTCCCAAACAAAGAGGGACGCCGATAGGGGGAGAGATGGCCCCTATTGGCCTGCCTAAGTGAGGGAGAGGGAAGCTACCGAACAGCTGTTTCTGACGCCTGAATCTATAGCCAACATGGTCGGAGGGGCCATCGTTTGGGAAAATCCCCCAAGTTTGGTGAGTCCTTCAGGGGTCAATAAGACCGGGGTCCGTTGAGCCTAATCCCCGGGCCAGGCTAGAGGCTCAGCCCGGTGAAATCGGCTCCTCTATTGGAGCCTCCAATTTGGCCTCCGGGGAAGCCGCCTGCTTGAGGAGCGATTATTTGTCCAACCCCGACCATGTAGCCGTGGCGAAAGGTGGAACCTACTCGATAGCCCGCTGGCGAGAGCGGCATTTCCGGCGGCGGGAGCGGCTGGACCTTTCCGGCGCCTACTTGAGCGGGGCCCGTCTTCCCAGCGTGGACCTCGCCTACGACGACCTCAGCGGGGCGGACCTGACCAGCGCCGATCTTCGTCGCTCCAATCTGACCGGAGCCAATCTGCGGGGAGCTCACCTCTCCCGGTCTCAGATGGCCTGGAGCCAGCTTCAGCACGCCAACATGCAGGGTGTCTCCCTGGGCCGAGCCGACCTGACCGGTAGCTGCCTGCGAGAGGCCAGCCTGAAAGGAGCGGACCTCTCCTACGCCGAGTTGCCCTTCGCCGATTTACGGGAAGCCGATCTCTCCGGCGCCGACCTGTCGGAGGCAAATCTAGCCATGGCCGATTTGACTGGAGCTTCCCTAAATGGGGCCAGGCTCCACGGCACCATATTGGATGTGGCCAATTTGACTGGGGTCGACTTGCGCCGCGCTACGCTGGTACGACCCCTGCTTGGCCGTTCTCTTTTCTGCCGCGCCAGGTTTGAGATGACCCTCTTCGCCGACTGTGACTTGAGCCAGGCGCTGGAGCTGGAGTCAGCCTTTCATGCCGGCCCGAGTATCATCGGGTTGGATACCCTAGCCCGTTCTCGCGGTTTGATTCCAGAGCATTTCCTGCGCCGGGCCGGTGTGCCTGAGTCTTTGATCGGGGTTCAGACCCAGCTGGCGGCTGCGGAGGACCGCTCTTGCCGAACGCTGCTGATTGCCTCTATCAAGGATTCCGGGCTGTCGGAGCGCCTGATGGCCGATTTGTGGCGGGTTGGGCTGCCAACCTGGCAGCTGATGGTGGATGATGAAGAGGAGCTTCTTGGAGATGGGGAGTTGACCCAGGAGCAGCGCTTAACCCTCTTCGATAACCGGGTCCTGTTGTGCTCGGAAGATTCCCTGGCCAGTCCCCGGGGCTGGAGGATATTTGAGTTGGCGGCTCAAAACAAAGGGTCGGAAGTCGCCTCCCAGCCGGCGGTCATTCCCCTGAATCTGGACAACCAGCTTCTGGTGCGGAA
>JADFQT010000215.1 GCA_022561675.1 Chloroflexota bacterium | reverse complement strand
TATAGTCGGTAGTCCCATCCTGGTCAGTGTCCAATTCGAGCATGAAGAATCCCGGCCAGTTGGCGTGAGTCTGACGCTCCCAAGTATTAATGGCAAAGACCAGGATGTAGGAGGGATTCGCCGAGCAGAAACCAGCCGGGGCATCAAAGGTCCTGATCCCTATGGCCCTCAGGTCAGGGGTAGGTGCACCTTCGCCACGGCCTCCGCGCTGGAGGCGAGGGCTGGTTGCTAACAACGAATATGCTTGGACTTGTGCGGTGCCCACACCAGTGTTGCTTAGCTCCACAGAGTTGAGGGGAGTAACGGCGCTGAGAAGTGCATTATTCGCATGCTGTGATTCCCCATCCATAACCAATCTGGCAGCTTTGCGAGGGAGGACGTGCCAGGCTAGGCGAATAGGACGCTTCCCGTCATCCAAGATAATGTAGCCGTCATACTCGTTGGCAGTCAGTGGGGCTGGGTCGTTGCCTTGGGGGCCAGAGTTCATCAGGTTGTCTCGAAGCTTGGTGCCGTCGATGTGCAGAGTCACCTCAAACTCGACATCCATTCCACCTTCGACGCTTACCGTATCTGGGATGGCCAAGGTCACCGCACCGGTGGCCGCATCATCGGAGAACTGATGACTGAATCCTAGCTGGTAGGTTATCCGCTCTCTGGAGTAGTTCCGTAAGTGTATCCCCTTGGTAATGCTGACCTTCTGGTCGGCAACGTCCAAGAAACCGAAGCTCAAGGCACCGCTGGGCTGGCTGGTGTCCCAGGCCGCCGCCTGAGTCGCCATCGCCCGGTTAATTCTCACTTCGCCGCCGCCGACCCGGCTAATAGGTGCTGGGGTTCCCACCGGTGAGTTCCGCAGATTGACCTCGGCCGTGTTCATCAGGCGGGCTTTGACTTCAAGAGGCGTTAACTTTGCTCTCCGGCCCAACCCGTCTATCTCCGGGCCAATCTCCAGATCGCGCAAGTGGCCTTGCATCAGTAGCGCTGCTGACCCGGCCACCATCGGTGAGGCTCCTGAAGTACCTCCGAAAGGTCTCTGGCCGGTGCCGGTTCTGGCTGCTGCTGAAATAGAAGCTCCAGGCGCCGATAGCTCCGGCTTGATGTGGTTGCTCTGGAACTCCGGGCCGCGAGATGATGTGTCCACCACTGACCCGGCCAGGGATATGCCTTGTCCCGGAGCCGTTGCGATTACTGCGTCGCCCCGGCGCAGGATGTCTCCATCGGACTTGCTTACCATGTAGGCGGGAATAGTAATTGGACTGCCACCACCGAATCCTCCGGTGAATGGATTGCCTGGAGCAACCCGGGCTATGATTCCCAAAACCCCACCCGCTGCCTGAATGTGGCGAATTTTGTTGCTGAAGAAACAGGCACCCCGGTCTACGACTACAATCTTGCCCTCTAATGATCCTTCCTCGAATGGATTACACCCGTTGAGGTTACTGCCCGCACCAGTGCCATACTGGACCAGGCCTTGAACATCCCGGTTCAGGGGTGCCGACCAGGGCTGAAAGACCGCTTGATACTCACCTTTGAAAGCTGCCGGTTCGATCACCGATATGCTGGGTAGGAAGGCTGAAGGCATGTGACTCTGAGCAACGGAAATAGCTGTTGCCGCCGCCGCCGGGGTGCCAGTAATGTAAGGACGGTCGCCGCCGTTACCCGCAGCGGCCACCGTCAGGACTCCCAGTTTGGTGGCGTTATCCACGGCGGTGGATAGGGCGTCGTCAAAGGGTTGGCCGTAGCCACCGCCCAGTGACATGTTCACGATGTCCACATGGTCCTGGGTGTTGCCGTCACCGTTGGGGTCTACGGCAAACTCCATCGCCTGAATCAAGGCCACACCACTACATCCTCCGGCTAATGCTGCGCAGACCTTGAGGGCGTAGAACTCGACGCCTGGTGCCACCCCTTTTCGCCCGCCGATAATGTCGGCTACGTGTGTGCCGTGTCCATTGAAATCTATAGGGTCCGGGTCTGGCGCCAGCGGCCCAGCAGGCCAGAACTCCCCTACAAAGTCGAACCCGCCGACTACTTTAGCGGTCGGGAACAGGTCATCTGTGGTTGTGTTCCGCGGGTCCGAAGGATCGACTCCATATGCAGCATCAAATGCGTCCAGCGTTCCCGGGCCGCCCAGGTTGAAATGAGTGTAGTCGATACCGGTGTCAATGACAGCTACCCGAACCCCGGAACCATCGACGCCCAGGTCATGCACCTCAGAAGCCCCAATGTAAGGTACCGTCTCGGACAGGGCCAGTTCGTAATCGATCACCGGTGAGATGTGAGATACCTGAGGGTCCTCCAGTATGGGGGTCAGCGCCTCCGCATCTACCTCGGCGATTACGGCGTTCAAAACTAGTTGCACTCTCGCCAACACCTTGACCTCTGCAGCAACGTTGTTCACTCGATCTAGCAATTGCTGCTGCTCATCTTCGATTCTTAGTCGGTGGGTTTGTTGGGTTTCCACATTGGCCGATGAAAGCTTGGCAACTGGATCAGTCTTGAGGTGAATGACTATCTGCCTTGTCCCATTGATGGGTGAGGTGGTCAAGCCCAAGTCTTCTAGTGAAACGTCCTGGACCTCAAGTGCCGATGAAAGCCGCAATCCGGCTACCCATTCTGGCAGTTCCCGACCATCCAGGTTACCGGATGGCTTTTCGAGCAACTCAGGTTGTGCTCTGGCCGCCGGTGCAAATGCCGCCAGGGTAGCGGTGGCTAGGATAACCAGGACAAAAAACCGGTTCATATTGTCAGCGTCCGCCGGGTTTCACTGAGCTATTACGGGAACCGCTGGCTTGAGGATGCCTATTTCGCCCTTGGGGGCAGGAATTTATGGGTTCCCATACCAAAGGGCAATGTCTAAACCTCTCGCCAGAATAGATTTTGACACAACACCGGCGAGGCTACCAGCTTATATGTCTAGCTGATTCTATTGACTCGAACTCTTGGTCTCTACCGGAGCCTGCCAATTAGCTTGCCACACCAATGAGCCCTGCGTACAATGCGGCTATCTCCAGGTGTCGCAAGGCGGGCTACCGGCCCGAACTGGCCTGGACCTGCTGCGACTACGCCGACACCCTACTACAGCGCAACGAGCCTGGCGACCGAGAGAAGGCCAGGTCCCTGCTGGACGAGTCCCTCGCCATCTCCAGCGACCTGGGCATGCGGCCCCTGATGGAACGCGTATTGTCTAGGCGGGATATTCTGAAGGCCTAGCCGCTAGGTGCCTCTGCTATATACTTGCAGCAAATAGCTGAAGATGGGATGTGGAGGGTTTAGCAACGCTGGAAGGAGGACTCCATGACCACCATTACCTGCGCCCATCATTGGATAATCGAGAGGGCTGCTGGACCGGCTAGCAAAGGAAGATGCAGGCTGTGTGGAGAGGAGAGGGAGTTTAGCAACTCGGTAGAGACTTACGGTGGCTGGACGAATCGGAGCGGCAAGGTAAATGGCGGGCAGCAGAATAGGTAGAGCAGCGGACAGAGATTTACTCCTCAGTGGTGTCGCCGCTTCATCCAGACAAAGCGCAGCTTGAGCCCGTTGGGTTTCCCGCCTTTTCGGCTGACCCGTTGGACGAATTCCGCAGTAGTCTCTACCGGCTTTTCTCGCTTTGGTTTAGACTTGGCCACAATCGCATGCTGCTCCATATAAATTCCCTGGGCTACCACCTGAAACTCACTAAAGGTTAATGCTACCGAAGCCTGCCGGTCAAGGAGTCTAAAGCAAGCCTAATAATAATGGTGCGGTATCCCCAACTTCTGTCTTCAAGGGAAAATGAAGTAGCAGCGGGCAACTCTTGTTGGGTCAATCAATTGATGATGTTGGAATATACCTTGGTACTATATTTATTAGCGTCAAGCTAAAGCTGAGGTTACCCGCTGCCAGATCGGATTTTACAACTGAAGGTTAGTGGGATGCCAAGTAATTATTAAGTAGACTTTCGTCGATTGGTGAATTGGGATACTCGGGTCATAGCCAGATCAGGACAATCTATTTGTAGGAGAATGCCCGAATCGACAATCGCCTTGTACTCGTCCTTCATCACCTCAGCCAGGGCGTATAGATACGCCTCCTCATCTGGGTAATAGTCGTTTGGGATGAAGCAGGCTATTACGCCGGGTGATGCGGCGGTCATGAACACCTCTTCGGTCTGTGGTTCACCCACCGCTGTTTTTAGATTTTTCAGATCCCTTTCCACGGCAGGCCAGTTTTTCCACATGATGGGACCGGAACAGGTGGGTTGAGGCATGGACGTGGACGAGGAGTGGGTGCGGTTGGCGGCAAATTCAGGGAAATCCACATCCTCCAACCTGGTCCAGCCACGGACCAGCCTTTCACCCTCGAAGCCGGTGAGGCGATCTTTGACATAAGTGGCGTACTGGGCCCGCCCCTGTTCCCCATCATTGATAACGTCCAGTCCGGTGTCAATCTGCCTTTGAACTACTTCGGCTACTGCCTGATGGGTGCTGACATCAAAAGTGGCCTGGTCTAGTTCGTCCTGACCTTCCCTTAGCCGTAGTAGCTCTTGCATCTCAGGAGACCGGGGCAAACTACCAGTATGAGTGGTCAAGATTCTGCGCTCACTTCT
>JADFQT010000214.1 GCA_022561675.1 Chloroflexota bacterium | reverse complement strand
GTGTCAAAAGCATCGATGGGCCCTGTGGCGGTCTAGTCGTCGCTCCGGCGAAAGCCGGAGCCCAGACGTCCTCCCCTGTTTGATGGGTGGATGACGCTGGATTCCGGCCTGCGCCGGAATGACGTGCGGAGAATTATGCTATGCCCGGATATCTTTGAACACAGGCTCTAAGGAAAGGCATGATGAGTCTGGACATGAACCGCATCATCCCAGCCATAGCTGATACGGCGTTTGTTTTAGGATTAGCGCTGTTTCTCTACGTAGCAGTCATAGGGATCGTCCACCCCTAGTGGCTTCCCGGTGCCATCAGCCACCTCCAATGGACGGCATTTATCAGGTTGGACAACGTGGGCATGGTGGCTTTCGTCGTCAGCCTCTTGGGATTCTTGGTATCGTGATACTTGAAGGCTTGGCGCAGTTGAACCTCCTCTCCAACTCTTACTATCCACCCCCTTTTTTGCGCGGTGCAAAACCCGTTCCAGTTGTGATTATCCCCAAGGGGTGGTCATGGACCGGGCATGTTATCATGGGCCGGTTATCCTGATCCGGCGGGTTGAGAGGCTCCTTCCCTTCCTCAGGGAGAGGACCTGGAATTCCCCCCAGCCCTCAGCCACAAAAGTAAGAAATGCCAGTTAGGAGAATCCGATGCTAGCGAGAATGATGGGAGCGGCCCGCCTCAATGTCGCCACCTTCGAAGATGTGGAAAGCGATAAAGGGGCCACGATTCAGGCGATGATGGTGGTTGTTCTTGTGTCCATCGCTATAGGGATTGGGGGGTTGGTTGCTGGCGTAAACCCTATCCGCGATCTGGTGGCTGGCATAATATACGGGTTGGTCAGTTGGGCTCTCTGGGCATTAGGGAGTTTTTTGGTCGGCACCACGATACTCAAAACTCCTCAAACCCATGCTGATTGGGGGGAATTAGCTAGGACGACTGGATTTGCCCAGACCCCCGGTTTGCTAAGGGTTCTGTTGTTCGTTCCAGCCATCGGTCCGGTCATTGTCTTCGCTGCATTTATTTGGCAGGTAGTCGCTATGACCATAGCTATTCGGCAGGCGTTGGACTATGAAAAGACATTGAGAGCCTTCGGGGTCGTGGTCATAGTGTTCTTAGTGGTTCAGGTGCCATTGGTCATTTTTTGGGGGTTAGTTATTGGTTTCGGAGGGGCCGCACCGTCCAATTAGAGCTGCTGCGGACGTTTTTTTACTATGCGAGACAAAGACGCCATCAGAGAGTCGGTCTGGTCTGCCCTGGAGCAGGCCGGCGTGGTGCGGGGCAAGACGGTCCACGACAAGATACCCGACTTCTATGGCTCGGACCAGGCGGCCCAACGAGTCTTCAAGCTGCATGTTTGGCAGGAAGCCCGGGCCATCAAAAGTAATCCTGACAAGGCCCAGCGTCCCCTGCGGCAGCGGGCCCTGGAAGAGGGCAAGCTGCTTTACATGGCCGTTCCCAGGCTGAAGGATGAGCGCTGCTTCGTGGAGTTGGACCCGGCTCGGCTGGACACCACACCAGCCAAAGCCGCTACCATTAGCGGCGCCTTCAGGAACGGGCGGCTGGTTTACGTGGAAGAGATGCAGCCCATAGACCTGGTGCTGTCCGGCTCGGTTGCGGTGAACCGCCAGGGAGTGAGGATAGGAAAAGGCGGAGGGTTCGCCGACCTGGAATACGGCTTGGCCGTTGCCGCCGGGGTAATCCAGGCGGCCACTCCAGTCCTCACCACCGTGCACCCGATGCAGGTACTGGCCGAGGAGCTGCCGCTGACCCATCACGATGTGCCGCTGGATTATGTAGTAACGCCGGAAGAGACTATCGAGTGCGGCGACCAGTGCGGCGGCGCCTTACCACATCCCTCGGGCATCTACTGGGACGATCTGGATGAAGCGAAAATTTCCGAGATTCCCCTGCTGCTCAAGCTCCGCGAGCAGGAAAGAACTGGGCAAAACAGCCATTAGCGCCGGACAGGGCTTCCTTTGAGTCCAACCTGCGAGTCAGGTTGACTCTTGCCCCAATATTTAGCCCAACAGGTTAAACCCCTCTGGCAGAGGCTGTCTTCCAGCAAGGGCCAGGGCCACGTCCCCGCCCTGGGTTGTCTCAGTTGCCAGGTCCGCCAGCAGGCGTAGGGTGACCGTCAGGGCGGGTGGTGGAGGCTGGATCCGGAGTTCAAGCGCGGCTGCCAGGTCCAGCGTGTGGATCGTTAGCTCCATGACCCGCGACGGCAAGTAGTCGATGAGCCTGATGCCGCCAATAGGTAGGCCAATAATTAACGAGTCGGGTAGCTGATCAACTAATGTCAGGACCCGGTGAGCAGTTTCCCCGATTGCCTCCTTGGGGTCGTTTCCCAGAGCCTGTCCGGCTTCTTTGCCCCGTTGGGCGACGACCTGGGAGGGATTCGCCAGACTGTCTAGAGCCTGGGTCAGGTAATCCACCGGCCGATGCAGCGTTACCTGGCTTGCCGGGTTCGCCGAATAGCTCTCCAGGGTCGTTAGGGCGCGGCCGGTGTGCCCCACCAGGTCCCGGAGGCTCCACTCGCCAAGACCGGGGGAATCCTAACTGGCTGCCGGAATCTGTTCCACAACCTGCAGGAAGAATTCCGCAGCTTGGCGGAAGGCTGGGCGGATCATCGATCGGTTTCCCACTTCTGCTAGCGGACCGAAGCGGCCGCGGGGTCGAACTGCTTGAGCGCGGGCAGGACTTCGGCGGCGAAGAGGCGCATGCTCCGCTCCGCATCGTCGTAGGGCATGCCGGCGTAGCTGAATACCCCAACGTAGTGGTCATTCCCGCTCAGACGGTTGATTTCCAGTATTTTCTCGTAGCATTGCTCCGGCGTTCCCCACACCTGAAGGTTGACGAAAAAATCGACTACCTCATCCTCACCGTAATCAACCAGCTTTTCGGTCACCTTGCCGTAATACTCGTAGCCCTTGATGTCCTTAAGATGGTCCTCCTTGAACTCGTAATGGTCCATCACCGTCTGCCAGTAGCCGCCAATGTAGCGGCGGGCCATCTGGCGGGCTGTCTCTTCATCCTCATGGCAAAAGGTCCAGCCAACGGCGACGGGAGCGGGCGGCTCCTCCCCATTTGCCTTTCGGTAGGCGTCCCGGTAGCGTTCCAGGTCCTTAGCGGTCTCCTCCCAGGGCTTCTGCGGAATAATCAGCATGCCAACTCCCAGTTCGGCCATAATGGACGAGGACTCCGGGGAGATGGCGGCGGCGTAGGTACGCCCGCGGAAGGACCGGAAAGGCTCGGGACGGATATCCCGCCGGGGTTGTCGAATGAACTCGCCTTCATATTCGCAAAAGCCCTGCTCCAATCCGGCGAGCAGGCACTCGGCCGATTCAATGAACCGGGTGCGGGATTCGGACATATCCAGCCGGAAGCCCTCGTATTCCAACCGGGCCAGGCCGCGTCCAATGCCCAGAATCATGCGGCCGCCACTGAGGTTGTCCAGCATGGACACTTCCTCGGCCACTCGCACCGGGTCGTGCCAGGGCAAAACCACCACCATGGAACCCAACTTGGCGTGATGGGTTCGCCCGGCCATGTAGGTAAGAAATTGGATCACGTCGGGGCACATGGTATAGTCGCTGAAATGGTGTTCCACCGCCCAGATCGACTCGAAGCCCAGAGTTTCCACCAGATCCGCCAGGCGGAGCTCGTTGCGATATACCTGATAATCCGCTACGGTCCGGCCCGGATTTTGGAAAATTGTCGCCATGCCCACGTGCATCAGCCATTACCTCTAGCTGCGGATTGGGTCCCTGGGATGACTCTGGGACTATTGGGTAGCGACCATGCTGAACCCCAGATATAATTCGTCGATGCGCCCCCGACGGCGGAGCCCTGGTTGCCGGTGCCCCGGTTGGAGGAGGGCCGGTTTTAAGAAGTCTAAGCCAAGGCTCAATCTGGGGTCAAGGCGAGAACCTACGGAGCGCTGAATCTATAGCTAAACACGGTCGGAGGAGACAGCGCTTCGGGAAAAACCACTCAGTCCCCTTTCAAAAAGGGGGATGTAGGGGGATTTGGATCTCTCAAGTTTGGTAATTCCTTCAGGTGCAAGTAATCTGAGGCCAGTCTAACCCCCTGGGACCCTAGCCATATTAGGAGGCTCAGCAATGCAATTCGAACAGGCGAAGCCTTTTCTCGCGAACAACCACCGCGCGGTGGTCAACACCCTCGGAGCCAGCGGCGGAATTCAATCCAGCATTGTCGTCTGCGGGGCATACCAGGAATACATGGCCTTCGTTTCGATCCGCGGGCGCTCAGCCAAAATCCGGAATTTGCGCCGGAACCCCCGATGCACGGTGGTCGCCACCAGCGCAGACTGGCGGAACTATGTGGTTGTGGAGGGGGAGGCGCGGCTGTTTGACTCGACCAACACCCCGGCGGAGGAACTCCGGCAGAAGCTGCGGGAAGTCTTCAAGGTTTGCGGCGACGGCACCCATTCGGATTGGGAGGAGTACGACCGGGTCATGCTGCAGAACGAGGCCGTGGTGGTCCTGGTCACCCCTGAAAGGGTCTACGGCCTGCTGCGCTGATCCCTATTTGCTCCCTCCTTGGCCAATACCAGGGTTGCATCGGAAAGA
>JADFQT010000213.1 GCA_022561675.1 Chloroflexota bacterium | reverse complement strand
ACATAAGTATAGACGGCGCCCTGTAGCCGGGGCGCCGCCTCAAAAGCTTCTTTAAAGGGATTAGCTAGGTTGAGCCCAGTTCTGTCGGGAGTCGGTGACTCGCTCGGCAGACTTGAATCGGTGAGGCTTGGCGTTCCGCCGCTGATCCAATGCGATACGCACCCTATCGGCCAACTCGTCGGCAGCCCAGGGCTTGGTCATATAATCGGTCGCTCCTGCGCGCAGGGCCCTGGTCTCGTCCTGGGATTGCCCCCGGGCGGTCAGAATCACCACCGGTATGTACGAGGTCTGAGGATTTTCCTTGAGCTTTGCCAGCACCTCAAAGCCGTTCAACTTGGGCAGCATTAAGTCAAGGACTATCAGGTCCGGTTTTTCGGCAACGGCAGCGTCGGCAGCGGCTGCATAGGCCTCTACGCCATTGGTGGCCTCCACTACCTGGTAACCGTTTTCCTGGAGAGTGGTCTTGACCACCTCTCGGACATCCCGCTCGTCGTCGACTACCAGTATCCTTGTCATGTTACCCCCCTAACCGACTTCCAGCCATGCCATATTTACCGGGTCCGCTGCCTTCGTCTCAGGTTTAGAGCTACCCGTCCCTACCCAGGCCGGTGAGCGTAGTTCCCATGGAGAGCGAGACGCAGGGCTCTCACGAAGGTGGTGACCGGCGAAAAGCCAGCCTGCTCCCAGGAGCCGGCCGGTCCTACTCCATTTAACTAAGGTTAGCCATGCGCCCCTCTTGGCAAACAGGGTGCTGACCCCCCAAGTCCTTGGCGGGGTAGGCGCCCATTCCCTACTACCCAACCGCATGACCTTCGCAGGGATTTCTCGTCGTCCGGATTTGGTTCGGGCAGTCCGCCCTCAGCTCGGGGGAAATTTCATCCCCACCAGACGCCTTGGGCGCAGGGAAAGGGCGGAGCTATCGGGGGAAGCCCGATCTGCCGTGGGATGAGCAGGCGGGCCAGGGCAGGCTAAAAGAGGGCTGAAAAAGAGTTTCGGGGGTTGATGCTTTAGCTACCCATTCTGGCTGCCGAGAAGGACTATCTCTTCGTATTCGGCCTGGGTAACCGGCTGGATCGACAGCCGCATTCCTCGCCTCACAAGCAACATGCTGGCTAAAGCTGGATTCTGCTTGATTTCCGCCAAGGTTACCGGACGGGCGAACTCCCGATCGGCCTTGATATCCACCACCAGCCAGGCGGGGTTGTCCGGAGAAGATTTGGGGTCGTAATACTTGGATTGCGGGTCCCAGGCGGTGACGTCCGGGTAGGCTTGGCTCGCGATGGTTGCGGTGCCTACCACGGCGGTGGGAGTTGTGCTGCTATGGTAAAACAGGACGCCATCGCCTGGCCGCATCTCATCCCGCATGAAGTTGCGGACCTGGTAGTTGCGCACTCCGTCCCACTCGGCGGTCTGGTTCTCCTCTTTCGATAGGTCATCAAACGAGTAAGCGGTGGGCTCGGATTTAAACAGCCAGTATTTGCGTGCAGCCATTAATCCTCCAAAGGTGGCACTTCGCTCGATAGCCACCCGCCGAAACCATCACGAAAGTCGATCCGGGCGAACCGATGGGTTTATAGCGCCTGATCCCCTTGCTCAGAGGTTCGGATACGAATAGCATTGCTCACCGGAGAGATGAAGATTTTACCATCTCCAATATTACCAGTGCGTGCATTCTCGCAAATGATATCTATCGCCTGCTGGGTTTGGTCTTCTCGCACCACCATCTCCAGCTTTACCTTGGGGAGCATGTCCACGGTATAGGTTCCCACCCCCCTGGGTCCACCGACTTCGATCCCTCGCTGAGTACCCCGTCCGGTAACCTGAGTTACATTTAGGCCCACCAATCCGGCCTCGGCCAAGGCATCCTTAACCAGGTTGAGGCGCTCCGGACGAAATATCGCTTCGATCCTTTCCATTTTTACCTCCTGTTAACCTCCCTTTGGCAGAATCAGCCCTCGACTCTGGACATATCAGCGGGTGTACTTTCCCTTTAGACCCAGGTCAGACAAATAACGCTGTTGGTCCGTTGATAGCTGAGGGATCAGCGGACCTGGATGCCCGCCTTTTCCCGGTCAAAACATCCCTCCGTCAGGTCTTCCCGTTCCTGACGTAATACATCCTTCCGGACCCGCAGGCTGGGAGTTCTCGGCAGCTCTTCACGCAACTCGATGTACCTGGGAACCTTAAAATACGCCAGGTTCTCAGCGCACCAATAAACTACATCTGGGGGTTCCAGCGCCGAGCCCGGTCGGGGCAAGACGTAGGCCTTGACTTCATCTTCTCCCAGCTCGGATGGCACGGCAATAACGGCACAGTCCAGGACGCCCGGGTGACGCTTGATCACATCCTCGACCTCCTGGGAGGAGATGTTTTCGCCGCGCCGCCGGATGACGTCCTTTTTGCGGTCTACGAAGTAAAGGTACCCATCATCATCCATCCGGCCCAGGTCGCCGGTATAAAGCCAGCCGTCCCGCAGGGCCAGCCGCGACTGCTCCTCATCTCGCCAGTACCCCGGCATCATGGCCGGATTCTTGATGGTAATCTCTCCTACGCGTCCGGCCGGCATAGGATTGCCCTGGTCATCGACTATGCTTACCTGGTTGACAAAGCGGTGGTCCGGATGCTGCCGGTGCAGCCCCGAAGAGTTGGGGCGACGCGGCACATCAATCTGCTCAATGGTCCCATAGCAGGTTTCAGTCATGCCGAATCCTACTATGACCTCAGTACCGAATCGCTCTTGAAATTCCTTTAGGAACTCAGGGGGAAAGGCCGGAGATCCGTAGAACAGCCGTACCTGGTTTTCCCGGTCGTGGCGGGACGGGGACTGTTTCGAGAGCACCGGCATCATCATCCCAATAAAGTTCACCACCGTCGCTCTTGCCTCCCTGACCTGCTCCCAAAAACGAGAGGCGCTGAACCGGTCAACCATCACCAGAGTCCCGCCCGCGGCCAGGGCACCCATAGTGGAATAGTACTGGGCGTTGGCATGAAAGTAGGGAAGGCAGGTAAAAAAGCGGTCTTCCGGCGTCGCCCGGGTCCAATGGGCGAAACCCTGTCCGGCGGCAACGTACATTTGATGGGTAACCTGCACGCCCTTGGGGTTACCCGTGGTGCCGGAGGTGTACACCAGCATTGAAATGTCCTGGGGAGACACTTGGGGCAGGTCAATTCTATCCGGGCCCGGGCTATCCGGTCCGGCCGCCCACGATTCGGAGAAGTTTTTCCAGTCTTCCGCCAGGGGGAGGGCCTCTTCACCCTCTGTCCCTACGACAAATTTATGCCGCACGCTGGGCGCCAGCTGCGCCGCCGGGCCGGCCACCGGCAGCAGGGATCGATGGGCTACCAAAGCCAGCGCTTCTGAATTGTTCAGGATATAAGCCGTTTCATCCCGCTTGTAAGCGGTGTTCACCGGAACGCTAATGACGCCCAGCAGAGAGAGGCCGAACCAGCAGTAAAGAAACTCCGGGCAATTGGGCAGGAACAGGGCAACGCGGTCGCCCCGGCTTACACCCAGTGCGCGAAACATGGCGGCGGTCTGGGCAGACCGCCGCAGACATTCCTGATAGGTAATCTCCTGCCCGCCGATTTCCAGGAAAACCTTATCCGGATTCCTGGCAACGGCCTCCCGCAAAAACTCACCCAGAGATCTTTCCCAAGGCTTCCTGCCCTCGTCGCCGTCCAGCCCGATGGTGTTGGTCATTTCTTCCCAATAAACCGAGGTGCTCCGAAGCTCGGCCGTTTCTCTAAGGATAAAACGGAAGGAAAACCCCGAATTCAAGCTACCATGGGCGAGAGACGGGGTCAATAGCCGCCCAGATTGCGGTTGACACCCTCAGGGCCTTTTCATTCTCCCCACTGTCATTGCGAGCGGAGCGAAGCAATCTCTCCTTTCCCTCAAGAGATTGCTTCGGGCCTGCGGCCCTCGCAATGACAATGGGGAGAATGAAAAAGCCCTGCTTCGGCCATGTCGATGTTTGATACCAACTCGTTTGGGTTTCTCTCCGCCCTCCAGTTAGCTGACTCTTTTTTCCCCACCGGAATGTACGCTCATTCCCAGGGTCTGGAAGGAATGGTGCGCCGGGGCCTTGTAAGTAGTCCCAGCGACGTGGAGGAATTCCTGAGAAACCAGTTTGCCTGGTCAGTGCTGCCTTCGGACGGAGTAGCTTTGCTCAATAGCCATCGGTCCGCAGTCAGGGGAGACCTGACCACCATAATAACCATTGACCGCCTGCTGTCTGCCCTGAAACTTCCTTCGGAGCTGAGAGCAGTCTCGGTTCAGGTTGGTCATCGGCTGCTGGATGAAACTGTCCCCTTCGTTTCGGACCAACTCCATGCCGACTATAGGGCCAAAGTAGCGAAGCAAGGCACGCCGGGCAATGGGGCTGTAGCCTTGGGTGTCGTCGCCTTCACTCTCGACATTCCGGAGGAGCCAGCCTTGCTGATGTTTTGCCACAGCCACACAACCTCGGTTCTGGGCGCCGCTTTGCGCCTATTGCCCATGACCCACGTTGATGCCCAGGGTATTCAGCACCGCTTGCATTCTTTGTTGGTGGATCAGATACAAGAAATTCGCGAGCGTCCCTGGGAAGAGATGATGGCATTCACGC
>JADFQT010000212.1 GCA_022561675.1 Chloroflexota bacterium | reverse complement strand
CCACCAGGAGGAGCAACATCCGACCGCCGGGACCATGTACTACCGCACCTATCAAACCAAGAATGGCGCAATCGCTGTGGGCTGCCTCAGCGATCCCTTGCGGCGGCGCCTTCTGGACGCTCTAAACCTGAGGGACATCCGGTTCGAGGCGGATTATGATCCTCAATCCCCAGAAGCCCTGGCTTTCAACGCAGAGCTAATCAGTGAAGCCGAGCGGATATTCGGAGAAAAAACCACCGAGGAATGGCTGGAGCTGCTGGGGAATCGGGGCATCCCGGCCGGGCCGGTCCGCTTCGTTGAGGAGCTGTTCGACGACCCGCAGGTTGCCGCCAATCACTTGATGGTCGACCTGGAACATCGGGACGCGGGAAAGATAAAAATGGCCGGCCTGCTTGCCAGCTTCAGCGATACACCGCTGGAAGCCACAGCTCCGCCCGCTCTGGGTCAGCACAGCGAGGTCGTACTGGGAGAGTTGGGCTTCACTATGGAGCAGATCGAGGCATGGCGGGAGGGCGGGGTCATCCGCTAGCTTGGGGTGCCTAAGAACGCAGTTTGCTAAGAGCCTGTGCAAAAGCATCAATGGGCCCTGTGGCGGTGCGTTCGTAGCTCCGGCGAAAGCCGGAGCCCAGATGCCGCCCGCTGGTTGATGGGTAGATGTGGCTGGATTCCGGCCTGCGCCGGAATGACGTGCGGGGAATGATGCTATGCCCGGATATCTTTGAACACAAGCTCTAAGTAACCTGGAAAGGGCAGGCTCAAGGCCCGTCCTCTCCACTCTTTCTCAGTAAGGCGTCTAGTTATAACCAGACTTCGCAAATCTTCCTTTAGCTAATCTTCCTTCAGGGCCGGAATAACCTTGGTCCCCAGCAACTCAATTGAGCGCATGACATCTTCGTGGGCCATGTTGCCTTCATTGCCGTAGATCAAGATGTATCCCGGGTTCAGTTCCTTTCTCACGAACCTGAGCTTTTCGATGACGGTCTCCGGGCTGCCCACCACTATGTTGTGGACCTCATGCAAATCTTCGTAGCTCATGCGCTTGCCCATGGTACCGGTGCCGATCAGGGGCCGTGACATTTTGATTCGAAGGGCCTCTCTGGACTGATAGCCGGGAGGGTCGTTGAACTCAATGGGACCTCGATTGGGGTGTGCCTCCGTCCACAGGAAGGTACGCCCGATCTCCTGAGCCTTCCCATCGGTATCTGCCACCAGACAGCGCATCAAGTAGCCGAAGTGCTGCGGACCCGGCTCAAAGCCCACTTCCTGCGCCGTTTCGAAGTAAATCCCTTTCAACTGTTTCGTCAAGTCCAGCAACGAACCCAGGTTCATGTAGGGATACTGGTGCTTGGCCGCCCAGATCACACTCTCCGGACTGCCCGTGCCGGGGAACCAGACCGAGGAATGGGGTTTTTGGATGGGGCGCACCCAGGGGTTTACCATGCGGTGGGGGAAGTACCGTCCCTCCCGGCGGAAGGGACCTGGCTCGGTCCAGCACTTAACGATCAGGTCATGGGCCTCTTCGAAGCGGTCCCGGTTCTCCGTGGGGCTTATTCCGGCGTGGAGGGTTTCCACCGCGGTGCCCCTTACGAACCCGAGATGATCCTGCCGCCGGAAATGCAGTCCAGCATGGCAATTTCTTCAGCCATCTTCACCGGATCGTTTACGGCGATGACGTTACCCAACATGGCGATTTTGGCCCGCTTGGTCACCTTGCAGAGGACCGCGGCGTCGATATTCACCGAGGGTTTCATGCACTAGTAGGCGGAGTGATGCTCGTTGGTCATGATGCCGTCGAAGCCGACCTCATCGGCCCAGGCGTACTGGTCGTGATAGTTGTTGTAGAGGTCATGGGCTTTTTCCGGGTCGAAATTAGTATTGGGAAAGTGCATCCGTCCCGACTCGTAGGGAGCCAGGTCCTCATCCTTGACGTGACCGTAGGGTTGTTCGGAAAACCAGAAAACTTCTACCGGCATGGTACGCTCCTTTTAGTTCAGTCTTGCCGTCCAACATTGCCTGGCAGGGAAAGGGCCGTTAGCCTGCGGTTTTGACGAGCTTATCAAAGGTCAGACAAGAACTCGGTTACCACCCTCAAGAACTCCTGGGGCTTTTCGAGGGCAGGCGAATGGCCGCAATCGTCAATAATTTTTAGGCTGGAGTTGGGCAAGGCTTTCTCAAACAGCCGTCCGCATTCCAAAGGAATGATGGCGTCCTGCCGGCCCCATACAATCAGGGTCGGAGTGGCGGTTTTCCGAAGATAGTAGGGCAGGCTGGGATTGTGGAGATAGGGTTTCCAGCATAATCTGGAAGCCATTTCCCGGTTAGCGTGCTCCACAACCACCTCCTCTGGGGTCATCTCTCTGCTGTACTGTTCATAGTTCGGCACCTGAGAGGGGTTATAGAACCTCTGTTGGAGACGGGTATCGGCGGAAACCATAAAGATCTCGGCAATTTCGCCCTCTTCCGGCTTGATCCCCGCCGCGTCCACCAGAATAAGTCCCTTCAGTCCGGCAACGCCCATGGCTGCCATCTCGGCCGCCACCCAACCGCCCATGGAGGACCCCATAAGGATGTACTGATCCAGGCCCAGGGCTTGAACCATTTCCTGATTGAAATGAGCCAGGTCGGTGATGGTATAGAGCCAACCGGGTCGCTCGGTTCCGTTGAAGCCCGGCTGAGATGGAACGTATACGGTATGGGTTTTGGATAGCTCCTCGTGGTAGGCTTGCCAACCGGAATTTCCGCCGGCCCCATGTAGAAACAACAGCGGCGGGCCGGAGCCGCCGGAGAACATCTCAACTTGCGTTTCACCAACGGACACCTGGGTTCGATTCCCGGCAGCAGTGGTAGTCATCAGCCATCTCCCTTGGAATATTAATTATTGTCTGGGTTTCTAGTTTACCCGAAGCAACCCAGCTAATTTTGCGCCCAGACCAAGATCACGCCTGCAACCACTGGCGAATCCCGCGCAAGAAAGCGGTCCTCAACCAGCCGAGCATCTCAACCCCTTCGGACGAAGGGCGGCGGGCGCCGGCAGCCTGAATTCTGGCTTAGATCAGGTAGCGTGTCAAGGTTGACCACCGTTTTTGACAATCTCATACCCCGCTGATATGGTGGAACCGATTTTTCACAGGTCCAAGGGGAGCGCTAAATATGAGCTGGGCGGAAACCATTGTCCAATCTCTTAAAGATTGGGACACTTCTTTGATCGCGTACGTACCGGATATTTCCATCGACCAGGTGACCAGTCTGATTGACGCCGATCCCTACTTTCATCTGGTATCGGCCACCAGGGAGGAGGAAGCGATAGGTATCGCCGTGGGCTCCTATGCCGTCGGGAAGAACGCCGCAGTATTCATGCAGTCTAGCGGCTTCGGCAACAGCGTCAACGCCCTGGCCAGCCTGTGCATCCCCGCCAGGGCCCCCATCCCCATCGCTATGAGTGCAAGCAGCATCAGGAGATACGGTAGGTCGACCGGGCCGGCTTTCCGTTGCATTCGTGACTCGGTTGCCCTAGGGTGCCCGTGGTTTGAGCGGGGTCGGGGCAACGCTTGGCAACTCTTGCTATCCAACGCTGTATGCTCTCCCTAGCTCCGCGTTGCCGTTCGGGTCCGCCGCGTTCGGCCGGGATCCGGGCTCGGTCGCCGTCCGACCGCCGGACCTCGTGTCTGGCACCGGGCCAGATTGCCAGATGGCAGCAGGACAGGCAACGAGTGAAGGTGCTCGTGTTGCGATTCGTTCGGGGGGGTGGAGCGGCACCCAGCTCTGGGTACTCTCGATGCCCCGGTCCACGGGAACGGTTCCAGGAGGCCGTGATCCCGATGCGATGGGCTCCGCAGGGGCCGATCGGTGGGCCGCTGGCCAGCAGAACGGCCAGCAGAACCGGCACTGGGCCCTCATTGACGACCGGCCCACCATCCTCCCCGAACATGGCTGCGCGCTTGGGCTTCGAGCATGGAGTGCCGGCGCCAGCAGGGGTCGCGGGTGGCGTGAGCCATGGAGGTGTGTCCCCCGTGTGCCTGCCGGTCCGGACGCGGACTGAAAGGTGGTGCGGTCATCCCTGACGAAACCGTCGATCGTAGCGCCATCACCGACCCCGGTGCCTCCCCGGGTCGTTCGCGCCTCCGCTCTCCCAGCGAACCGGTGCTCGGTAGGGCGGACTTCGCGGTTCCCCAGGGGCCCGATGGGTTCGGCCTGAGCCTGGCCACCGCCTCGCGACGAATCCTCTCGCACCTGCTGGATACCGTGGAAGCGGAGCGAGCGTTCTTCCTGGTGCGCCGCGCGCCTTCCGGTGACGAGCCAGCGGTGGCGCCCCTGGAAGTGATCGCGGCGCTGGACCGCGACCTCACGGAGATCCGCGATGCCGCCGAGCAGATCGACCACCACTATCTCGGCGAGATCAGCGTCGTCGATGGGATCCGTCTGCTGACTCCCGAGGAGGATGGTTCCGCGCGGATCCTGCTGACCTGCTCCTTCGCCGTGGAGAGCGGGGTGCGTGGTCTTTTTCTCCTCGATGCGCCGAGTGGCACGCGGCGGTTCGGTCGGGAGAGCACTCGCGTGGTGGAGGACACGGTACGGGAAACCCTGCACGAGCTCCGTTCGCTCTACACGATCGACTCGCTCC
>JADFQT010000015.1 GCA_022561675.1 Chloroflexota bacterium | reverse complement strand
GCGAGCGGGGCATCGACACAGGTCCGGATGGAATCCAGATAACAGTCAAGAATGAAGGCAGAAGCTTCGGCAGCATTCTCCTGGGATTCCTGCCGATTCTCATCCTTGTGGGGTTGTTCGTCTACATGATGCGTGGCGCCCGGGGCGGCCTCAACCAGATGATGAAAATAGGCAAAAGCCAGGCCCGGGTGGTGACAGGTAAACCCTCGGTGACTTTCAAAGACGTGGCGGGGGTGGACGAAGCGAAGCAAGAGCTTTCCGAGATCGTAGAGTTCCTGAAGTTCCCCCAAAAGTTTGCCAAACTGGGTGCCAAAATACCCAGGGGTGTGCTTCTGGCGGGCCCTCCCGGGACTGGCAAGACGCTGATGAGCAGGGCCGTCGCCGGCGAGGCTGGGGTGCCCTTCTTTTCCATCAGCGGCAGCGAGTTCGTGGAAATGTTCGTGGGCGTGGGAGCCAGCCGGGTGCGCGACCTGTTCGAGCAGGCTAAACGCAATGCCCCCTGCATTGTTTTTATCGACGAGGTGGATGCTGTTGGTAGACACCGGGGCGCGGGACTGGGCGGGGGCCACGATGAGCGGGAGCAGACCCTGAATCAGATCCTGGTTGAGCTGGACGGCTTTGAAACCAACACCAACATCATCGTACTCGCGGCCACCAACCGGCCCGACATCTTGGACCCGGCTCTATTAAGGCCGGGGCGCTTCGACCGCCGGGTTACCCTGGACCTGCCCGACGTGGTGGGCCGGCAAGCAATTTTGAAGGTGCACGGCGCCGGGAAGCCGATTAACCCCGAGGTAACCATGGAGACCCTGGCCAAGGAGACGCCCGGGTTCAGCGGGGCCGACCTTTCCAACCTCATCAACGAAGCAGCGCTGCTGGCCGCCCGCCGCAACCTGAAAAGCATCGGCATGCCGGAATTCGAAGAGGCCGTCGAGCGGGTGGTCTCCGGTCCGGAACGCAAGAGCCGGGTGATTAGCCCCAGAGAAAAGGAAATGACCGCCTACCATGAGGCAGGTCATGCCCTGGTGGCCTATACGCTGCCTCACGCGGACAAAGTGCACAAGATTTCCATTGTTTCTCGCGGCACCATGGGAGGACACACGACCCTCCTCCCGGAAGAGGACCGCTACCTGTGGACCAAGAACCAGTTCCAGGATATGCTGGCGGTGACCATGGGCGGTCGAGTGGCCGAGGAGTTGATCTTCGACGAGGTCACCACCGGAGCCAGTAACGATATAGAAAAGGCCACCAAGATCGCTCTGAGCATGGTTAAGAGGTACGGCATGAGCGAGGAACTGGGGCCGCGTACCTTCGGCAAGCGGGAAGAGATGGTGTTCCTGGGACGGGAAATCAGCGAAGAGAGAGACTACGGAGACCGGGTGGCGGAAGAGATAGACCGGGCAGTCGAGGCCCTGATTAAGCAGGCCTATAACGACGCCAAGGAAGTCGTCGTCACCCACAAGACCAGGCTGGTACGCCTCGCCGAATACCTGATCGAGCACGAGACCATCAACGGAGAATCCATGGTCCGGTTGTTTGACTCCGACGCGAGCGGTCCGGAAGAGGACGGGGTCCCGGCAGTGCCTTCGGAGCCGCCTCCCTACGCACCCAAACCCGAGCAGCCGCCCATCGGTCATCTAGCGCCTTCGTTATCCAGCGAAGCCTACCGCCCATCGGAGGAGCCAAGCAGCGGAGGCGATACCTAAAACCGGCAGCTGGCGGGATATCCTAGCACCCCCTGGCACCAGTTGAGAAGGCGGAGGATTCAACCTCCGCCTTCTCGCATTTTGACTTCTCCTGTCGCTTGCTGGCTCACACCCCACCCGGGTCTTCAGAGGCCGTTTCCTCTCCAGCCAGCGGCAACTGCCGGTAATAAACACCCCAATCCTGCATCAACTCCTCCACTCTTTTGTTCTTCAGCGCCACCAGCTCCCGAAAAAACCCGGCCAGAGCATGCTTGGACATCTCCTCCGGGGTGCAAACCCAGCTGCGTTCCGCCGGCACCACGTAAATCAGACCGCTTTGATGGGGACAGGTAACCGGTATTCGGGTCAGATCTTTCCCGGATTTCATCAATAAGTTTAGCTCGGTCATCAAATACCATCCTCCATTGCCGTAAGGGAATTTTCAATATAACACAGTCCTGGTTAGCAAGTATGGTGAGCCCTTTCGCCAGGGCAGAAGCCGTTGGGGGAATGGCCATTCCTCAAGTCCGGCCAGGCTTGTCTGCCCTCGCCAACTCTTCGAGATTCGTCCTAAGAAAATGGCTTATCTACCCCGGTTGATGGTAGAATCAAATCCGTCATTGCCGGGTCCCCTCGGAGGGACCCCACAACAGGATTTGTTCCAGTAATAATCCGATAGCAAAAAGGATGGTCTTCTATGTACCCACCCGGTGGTCCGCGCCAACCCGAAATGGATTTCAACCAGATAACAGCCCGCCTGCGGGACGGCGTGGGCAAGTTCACCAAACGATTTGGCGGCGGCGGCGTGGGTCTTCTGATTATCGCCGTCATTGGCGTGGTCGTCGTCGCTTGGGTGGCAACAGGTTTCTATCAGGTCGGTCCCGGTGAGCAGGCAGCCCGCCGATTGTTCGGAGTGGTGCAGAACCCCGTCACCGAGGCGGGGCTCCAGTGGTGGTGGCCCAGCTGGCCGGTTCCTGTAGGACAGAGGGATGTCCTGGTAGTCACGCAAACCCGCCGAATGGAATTGGGCTTCATCAGCAACGAAGCGGGCACCGTCGCGGCCCGGGGTGAAGAAGCCCTGATGATCAGCGGCGACCTGAATATCGTGGACGTTCAGATGGTGGTCCAATACAACATCAAGGACCTTAACGCCTTCTTGTTCAATGTCGACGACCCGGGAGAGGAAACCCGCGCCATCGCCCTGGGACGCCCCGATGGTCGTACCTTGAAAGACGCCGCTGAGGCAGCTCTAAGGCTGGTGGTGGGTCAGTCGTCAATCGACGATATCCTGGTGAGAAACCGTGAAAGCGTGGAGGTCCGTACCAAAGACGAATTGCAAGGTATCATGGACACCTACAATTCCGGTATTGATGTGATTTCAGTGCAGCTTCAGGACGTGAAGGCGCCGGAGGAGGTTCGGGATGCCTTCGATGACGTGTTGCGCGCCCGGCAGGAGCGAGATACCCGCATCAACCAGGCTCGAGCCTTCGAGGCAGACATAATTCCCCGGGCCGAGGGTGACGCGGAACGAATCAAACAAGGCGCCGAGGCTTTCAAGCAGGCCCGTATTGCCAGGGCAGAGGGTGAGGCCGACCGGTTTACGTCAATTCTGCAGGAGTACAACAAATCGAAGGAAGTAACCCGGCAGAGACTGTACCTGGAGGCAATGGAGGAGGTCTTGCCCGGAATCACCAAGATTATTATCTCGCCGGATGCCAAGTCGGTTCTAATATTGGGCGCGAATGGCTCTCTGACTCCCGTGCCCATCGGGCCCACGCCGTAAGGCTATTTCGTTAATCGTATCCCGTAGGGCTATATCGTTAATTGTATAGGGTAATGTAATGAAATCATTGATCATAATAGCAATCATCTTAATTGTCGGCCTGGTGGTGCTGCGACAGTCGGCGTATATCGTTGATGTTACCGAACAGGCCCTGATTCTGCGGTTCGGTGAGGTCAGAGCTACCAGAATTCAGCCGGGCTTATACTGGAAGACCCCCTTTGTCGAGACCGCGCTCATATTCGATAAGCGTATTCTGCGAATCGACGCTCCTCCGGTGGCCATGCCGGACAAGGAGAAGCAGAACCTGGTCATCGATTCATATGCCCGATACAAGATTGTTGATCCAGAGCAATTCCGCAAGACTCTGCAGACTGAAACCGGCGCCAGGAGCCGACTGGGCGACATAGTCACCTCTACCCTGCGAGACCGGGTGGCATTACGGGATCGGTTTGAAATAATTGGCTCAAGACCGATTTTGGATGAGACCGGAAACCTAGTGGAAGATGACGAAGGGTTGCCTCTTTTCGAAGGGGTGGACACTCGTACCGAGATTCTGGATGAGGTGCTGGCGGGAGTTAGGAACACCGTTACCGCGCAGAACTTCGGTATTGAGATCATCGACGTCCGCATCAAGCGGGCCGACTTTCCCGATTCGGTAACCCCCAGCATTTACACTCGTATGCGGGCGGAACGAAACCGAATCGCCACCAAGTTTCGGGCTGAGGGTGAAGAAGAGGACCTGAAGATTCGCGCCGTGGCCAACCGGAATCGAGAGGTGATCCTGGCCAATGCTGACCGACAGTCCAGCCAGACCAGGGGAGAAGGCGAGGCTGAAGCCATCCGAATTCTGGCCGAGGCGTTGAATGAGGACCCGGACTTATTTGCCTTTCGCCGCAGCCTGGAAGCCTACCAGAACTTCCTGGGGCCGCAGGATACCATCATCCTATCCGCCGACGCCCCGCTTTTCCGGTTCCTCGACAGCCCGGGCATACCAGCTTCCCCCTAACCTGGCCAAACACCGGCTGGACGGCTGTTCGCCGCCCTCCAGCCGGCCCAGCGCTTTCCTCTCTGCCATTCACAAGCCGACCCTCCCCGTCCTTACCTCTTCTACCCAGCCATTTGTCGGGAGCGTGCGCGGTAACCGTTCATGGTTCGACAAGCTCATCACGAACGAAACCCGACCCATTCACCCTGAGCCTGTCGCCTGATCCTATCGAAAGATAATTACCTGTCGTTTGAGCTTTTTCATGCACCCTCATAGCTTGGACCCTTGACGGCCGTGCAATCCAAAAGAGCCAGATCGGATTGACGAAGGCCCCGATTTAAAAGAGAATGCAAAGCGCGGAAACCGGCGCGAATGTCCCGCTTCCTGATTCGAAAAGCAAGCCTGTCCCTCCGGCTGTTTTCTCGGATCAGGCATCGGCCCGGCAATACCCGCGGAAGCCCCAGGGAACGTCCGGGAGAGTCCATGAAGCTACACGAATACCAGGCCAAGGAGATCCTCTCCAGGTATGGCATCGTCATACCCCGGGGCATCCTGGTGTCCACGCCGCAGGAAGCCGGAAAAGCTACCGAAGAGTTGGGCGGCGCTGCGGTCCTTAAAGCCCAGGTCCACGCCGGGGGCCGGGGTAAGGCCGGCGGCATAAAGCTGGTTCGATCCGTTGCGGAGGCCGAGCGAGAGGCCCAGACTCTGCTGGGACAGAATCTGGTGACACATCAATCGGGACCCCAGGGCGTTCCGGTCAACTCCCTGCTGGTGGAAGAATTAGCGGACATCCAGCGTGAGCTATATCTGGCCCTGACTATCGACCGGGGATTTGGCGGGCCGGTGCTGATCGGCAGCCCCTCCGGAGGAATTGCGATTGAGGAAGTGGCCGCATCCAACCCGGAGAGCATCCACACCGAGCCGATAGAGCCGGTATTGGGATTGATGCCCTATCAAACCAGACGTTTGGCCGCCCGGTTGGGATTGGAGCCCGAGCTGAGCCGGCCCGCCGCCCAGGTAATGAATCTGCTTTACCGCATCTTCACGGACAATGACTGCTCCCTTATCGAGATCAACCCCTTGATCATCACCGGAGACCGAAGGGTGGTGGCCCTGGACGCCAAGATGGAGGTTGAAGACGAGTCCTTGTTCCGCCACGCCGACCTCCAACAGTTGCGAGACCGGGCCCAGGAGGACGAGCTGGAGGCCGAGGCCGCCGACCAGGACATAGCATATGTCAATCTGGAGGGTAATGTAGGCTGTCTGGTCAATGGCGCCGGATTGGCGATGGCGACGCTGGATGTGGCCAGCGCCGCCGGTGCGGCCCCGGCCAACTTTCTGGACGTGGGGGGCGGGGCCGACGCGGAGAAGGTAGCCAAGGCTGTGGGTATCATCCTTTCCGACCCCAAGGTGACTCGGGTCTTGGTGAATGTCTTTGGAGGCATACTGAGGTGCGACGTCGCGGCTCGGGGAATTGTTTTGGCCTACCAGCGGAGCGGGGCGCGCCTTCCGTTGGTGGTACGGATGCTGGGCACCAACGTGGAGGAAGGAAAAGAGATCTTGGCCGATTCGGGACTGGCGGTTACCTTTGCCAGCACGCTGACCGACGCGGCGCAGGCCATACAGCAGGCCAACTGACGCCCAAAGAGCCGCCAGAAAACAGACGGCTGGCAGGCCTAGTCTTGACCTGGGATCAGGATCAAATTCGCAGCGGCGGCGTGCTCGAAACCCCTCATTACGGGTTGCGATAGGAGCTTTAGCGGAGATGGGAATACTGGTAGACGAGCACTCCCGGATTTTGGTGCAGGGGATTACCGGACAAGAGGGCAGCTTTCACGCCCGGGCTTGCCGGGCCTACGGTACCCAGGTTGTGGCCGGGGTCACGCCCGGCAAGGGCGGACAGCTATTCGACGAGGAGGTTCCTGTCTTCGATTCGGTAGCCGAAGCGGTTAAGGAAACCGGAGCCGACGTATCACTCATCTTCGTGCCGCCGCCCTTCGCTGCCGACGCCATCGTAGAGTCAGCCGACGCCGGGGTGCCCCTGATCGCCTGCATAACCGAGGGCATACCGGTCCAGGACATGGTCAAGGTAGGCCGGTATCTTCAGGATATGCCGACCCGTCTCATCGGCCCCAACTGTCCCGGACTGATAAATCCAGGGGCCCGCTGCAAGATCGGCATTATGCCGGGCGACATCCACCTGCCGGGCCGGGTGGGCGTGGTATCCCGCAGCGGAACCCTTACCTACGAGGCTGTGGGGCAGCTGACAGACCTGGACATCGGCCAATCCAGCTGCGTGGGAATCGGCGGCGACCCGATTATCGGTAGCAGCTTCGTCGACGTCCTGCGCCTATTCCAAGAGGATCCAGAAACCGACTTGGTGGTGTTCATCGGCGAAATCGGCGGCACAATGGAACAGGAAGCCGCCGCCTACATCGAGGAAGAGTTCACCAAGCCGCTCTGCGCCCTGATAGTTGGCGCCACCGCCCCGCCGGGCAAGCGCATGGGACACGCCGGAGCCATAATCACCGGAGAAAGCGCCCGCGCCGAGTCCAAGATCCAGGCCTTGCGAGAGGCCGGCGCCACCATCATCCCCACTCCAGCCGACATCGGCTCTACCGCCCAGAAGGTCCTCACCGGCGGTTAGTCCGCCACAACAATAACAGGTGCGAGTTTTCGGGGTCCCGGCGGCAACCCGCCGAATACTTCGGCCGCCGAACCGGGCCTCCTCCCCCAAATAATCACCGGATTGGCAACGCATGGCGGCCGGCAGATGGCGTACAATTTGTTAATGTACTTGGGTCGGGCCAGCTTGACCCAGGAGGCCTCCAACCAAGATGCGAAAGTATCAGATGACCGCGCTCTTCGTCGTTTGCGCGGTGGTGTTTACCACCATAGCCATCCTTACGGCCAACCGGGTAATTATCGCCGTCCTGTTTCTGATGCTGCTGGGCTTTATCGCCGTGGCGGATCGAACCATTCGCCGTCTTCACGACCGGGAAAAGGAGCTAACTAACCGGTTGGACGAATTGACCCGCCAGCTTCAAGCGCAAGAGGAAAGCTCGACCGAACTGCAAGCCCAGCCCACCGGGGAAACGCCTTGACCGCAGCGCAGGTCGATAAGAGGGACGATGGTGTGGAGCGGATGGCGCTGGCCCCGGTATCCCCGGCGGTTTATAATTACCAACGGCCACTCTGGTCCAGCGGGCGTAGCTCAGTGGTAGAGCTCTAGCCTTCCAAGCTAGCCACGTGGGTTCGATTCCCATCGCCCGCTCCACAACCAGGGTTTTTCACCGCATTGCCCACGGCACAGGCGCGGGCTAAAGGTCCAGCACGCGCCGCGCTGCCTCCCGCACCTCCGCCTCCTCCAGCACTGCCGTCAGCTCTCCTTGCTCGTTGGTCTGGAAGGCCGACTCTCCTTGGAACTCGCTCACCAACGCACAAATCGCGGCCTGTCGCCGCTCTTCGGTGAGAAGAGCCGGGAGGAGAGCCTGCCCGTCCAGCACCGAATCGAGATGCCTGCTTATCTCCGCCGTCAGCAGCTCCACCTCTACCGCGTTGCGCTGGATCTGACCAATACCCTGCAAATGGTTGCCCAGGTAACATCCGCCAAACTGCAGAACCTCGGCGCGATTGCCCTCCAAATCATCATCCCAGCGGTAGCGGGGCTCCAGCTCGTGTTCGGCCAGGTATTCTCGAACCGGCCCATCCTCAGAGTTGGGGCAGTCCAGGTCGAAGATTAGCTTGACCGTGTGCATGAAGAACCCGGCCGGTTCCACCTTGATGAACACCGATGATCCTCCTGTGATCCTTCCGGGGGCTCTGGACTACTGGCCCACCGCCCGAACGATGCGCTCCACGTTGGACGGGTCGGGCTTGATGGAGCCGTCATCGATACCGTGCATGGCCTCAACAATGGCGTCGTTATAAGGGGTGGGCACCCCAAACTCCCGGCCCTTCTGGCAGATAAGCCCATTCATGAAGTCGATCTCCGAATGGCGGCCCTTGTGCACGTCCTGGGCCATGGAAGCCAACCAGTTCACCGGACCGCCGCGGGAAGCCATGTAATCATCCAGCTCTTCGAAGACGTCGCCCTTATTGGCGTCGGCCCAGAAATCAGCGGGCTTGCCGCCAATGTCCACTATCTTGAGACCCTGGGCCAGTCCCACCTGGGCTCCCTCCTTGGCCAGATTGATCCGAATGCGCCGGCAATCGGCGCTGTCGGCCATATCCTGGGAACCCAGGGTAGACATGGCGGATATGCCATTGCCCATTCCATTTTGACAAAGCTTGGCCCACCGCTCGCCGGGTAGGTTGTCGGTGGAATAGGCGGCGTCGATGACGTCCAGCTTCTGGGCGATCATCTCCGCCCTGGCCGAAACCTGGCCATTCAGCTCGCCTACCCGAAACACGGTGTGGCCGTGGTCCCGGCCGGGTTCACCACCTCGATTGACGTGGCCAGGCTCCCACAGAGCCACTTCAATATGGGAAGCGATGCACCCCACCTCCCGGTCGTTCCCGACGATGCTGCCGATAAGCGGGTCGTTCCAGCAGTTTTGTAACGATATAAAAAACCCCTCCGGTTTGACGTAGCGCTTTATGAAGTGAGTGGCCCACTCGGTATCGTAAGACTTGACCGTGATGAAGGCGTAGTCGAAGGGTTCAGTGATGCCCTGCGCGTCGGTCAGATGCATCGCTTTAACGGGCACCGTAAAGTCACCCGTGCTGTTGCTGGCCCGCAGACCCTGCTTGCGCATGGTTTCCACATGCTCGGGCCACATATCGATGAAGGTTACATCCTCCCCAGACTGGACCAGAAATGCTCCCACGTAGCTTCCAACCGCCCCGGGTCCCATTATCGCTATCCTATCCGCCATGCTTGCATCCTCCCTGAAAAACTTCGGGTAAAAACTTCGGTTACAGACCCTGACTAGTTTAGGTTGCTCTGCGGGGAAGCCCTATTAATTTGCCAGCCAAGACTTAGTCACGACCGTAAGGCGTCACCCCGAGCGAAGCGAGGGGTCTAAAGTCCCTGGGAACATGGTCCTAACGCCGCTGGCTAAAGTGTGAGTGCAGTGCTGACGCGTAAGAATTTATGGGCCTAGAATTTAGATTCCTCAGTCGCTTCGCTCCTTCGGAATGACATGGGTCGTTCTGAGATAATTACTTATAGCTTGACCAAACGGGCGTCATAAATTTGGGGCAGTGCGTTGATCTCTGCCAGCACTTCCGGCGGTACCGGGTCGTCCAACCCGATTATCATCATTGCCCGGCCCCGGGGGCTGAGGCGGCCCACCTCCATGAAGCTGATATTGATGTTGTTCCGCCCGGCCACGGTGCCCACGGCCCCAATGGAGCCGGGATGGTCTGCGTTATCCACGAACAACAGGTAAGGAGTTGAAGGAACCACGTCCAACCAGTAATCGTTGACCTTAACAATATGCGGCTCTTCCCGTAGGGAGGTGCCCGAGAGGGTAATGCTGTCGCCGGTAGTAGTCAGAGTTGCGGTGATCAGGCTGGAATACTCCTGAGCCGCCGTATTTTTCTGCTCGGTGATGTCCAGGCCCCGCCGCTTGGCCAGCAAGGGCGCATTAATCAGGTTCACTTGCTCCGAACTGACCGGCGACAGCAATCCTTCCAACACCGCTGCCTGCAGCATGGAAGTATCGTATTTGGCTATCTCCCCCTGGTAGTTGATGGTAACGCCGACAAATTGGCCTTCCGCCAAATGGGTGAGCAGTTTGCCCAGCAAGGTACCCACCGGAATATAGGGGGCCAACAACTGGTGCACCTCCGGGGGCAACACCGGCGCGTTGACCGTGTTACGCGCGGGAAGCCCGCTCAGGACGGCCAGTACCTGTTCGGCGGCCTCTATGGCAACCTCTCGCTGAGCTTCTTCGGTCGAGGCGCCCAGGTGAGGCGTGGCCAGCACCTTGGGGTGCTGCACCAAAGGCGAGTCTGCCGCCGGGGGCTCCAGGACAAATACGTCCAGGGCCACACCGGCCAGCCGGTCCGAGTCCAGAGCCTCCAGTAATGCCTCCTCGTCGATCAGTTCCCCTCGGGCCACGTTGATCAAGCGAGCTCCGGGCTTTAGCAAACCCAGCTCGCGGCGACCAATCAGATTACTGGTGCTGGGCGTGAGCGGGGTATGCAGAGTAACGAAGTCGGCCTCTGCCAGTAGCTCATCCAGCGACTTGGTCTCCACCCCCAGCCGGCGGGCGTAATCCGGCGCGACGAAAGGGTCAAATCCCACCAGGCGCATGCCAAAGCTCTGGGCCCGACGGCACACCTCCGAGCCGACCCGACCCAGGCCAATGACCCCCAATACCTTGTTCCGAATTTCAATGCCCATGAAGGCACTGCGCTTCCACTCTCCCTGCCTCAGAGACTGGTAGGCCTGAGGCACGTTGCGGGCCAGGGCCAGCATTAAGGCCATGGTATGCTCGGCGGCTGCGACCGTGTTTCCGACCGGTGCGTTGACCACCGCTATTCCGGCGCCAGTAGCCGCTTCAAGGTTGATGTTATCCACCCCGATGCCGGCCCGAGCGATGACCCGAAGATTCTTGGCTGCCTTCACTACCTCCGGGGTGACCTTGGTTTCGCTCCGCACCACCAATGCGTCGTAGGAACCTATGATCTTCAGCAGCTCCGGCGGCTTCAAACCGTGCTTCACATCGACGTCTGCACCGGACCCCAACAGCTCCACCCCTTCCGGAGCGATGGGGTCGGCAACTAACACTCGGGACATATCCTTTCACCTTACTAACGAGGATAAGCCAGGGGATCGCTTCTGCCGCTTATACCGCCTGGCCCACCCGCAAATCGCGATACCCATTCTAACGTCAAATTGGGTATGACACCAGCCAGCCCAAATGTTAGTATGAACCCCGAAGCGGCGGCCGGTGGATAGCCGGGTCCAGGGTGAGCCCGGGCGCTACGCGCACAGGGAGCTAGAGATATATGACGGCCAATTTCGCTGAAGTGTCGGTACAGGTTGGCGGAACCAAGATACAGCTATTCAAGGGCGGGTCTGGCGAGCCCCTGCTGCTGCTGCACGGCTCCGGCGGCAACCGGGGCTGGCTGAGATACGTGCAGTCGCTAGCCGATAAATATACGGTGTACCTGCCGACCCATCCGGGATTCGGAGCTTCCGAGCGGCCAGACTGGATTCGGAACATGCAAGACCTGGCCTGCTTTTATACCTGGTTCCAGGAAGAGCAGGGTCTGGAGGGCGCGCGGTGCATCGGCTTTTCCATGGGGGGCTGGCTGGCCGCGGAGATGGCAGTCATGTGTCAGCACTCCTTCAGCAAATTGATGCTGGTGGACCCGGTCGGTATCAAGCCGCAGAGCGGAGAAATAACCGACATATTCCTGATTGCTCCAGCCCAAATAGCTGAGTTAAGCTTCCACGACGCCAAACAGGTACCCGAGTACGATGAAATTTACGGTCAGACTCCCACTGCGGAGCAGGCAGCCCTGGCGGAGCGAGACCGGGAGATGGCGGTCAGGCTGTGCTGGAAGCCCTACATGCACGATCCACGGTTGCCCACTCTCTTAGCCAGAGTACGCCTCCCGACCCGGATTGTTTGGGGAAGGGAGGATCGGCTCGTTCCAGCGGAATGCGGCCAACTGTATCAGAAAGCCATTCCCGGATCCGACCTGGTAATTTTCGAAAGCTGCGGTCACTCACCCCAGATTGAGAAGCCGGAGGAATTCGCCCAAATCGCCCTCGAATTTCTAGGTCCCTGACCGGCCAATACTCTACTAATACCCTCAGGCAGGCGCAGGATGCACCCGGCCATGCTGGTCATCAAAAAGCGCAGGGAATGGCCAGTTCGGCGCAAGTGTCGTGGATAAAATCGACCACTTCCTGATGGAGAGGGATGCCCTCCACCCGCCGTATCGCCTCCATCTCCGCCTCGGGCTGCCCGGCGACCAAAACCCGGTCGTGACCCGGGGCAGGAGCGGTGCTCTTCATCATCAGAAGCCACTCGTCCATCGTCTCTTTAAAGTGGGTCGGGTCATCAAACCCGGCAATGCTGTAGGCGGCGACATAATGGCCAAAGTTGGGCCTCCCCGGCACCGCACCATAACCTACTCCGGTGAGCACGCCGGCCAGAATATCCACCACGCAGGAGAGTCCGTACCCCTTGTGGGAGCCCAATTCCCGGGTTCCTCCCAGAGGTAGCAGGCTGTAGGTCTCCGGCACGTCCACCTCTTCCATGATGGGGGTGCCGTCCTCGGCGGCCAGCCATCCCGGCTCCAGCTTGGCGCCCAACCGGCGGGCGATTTCGATCTTGTTCTGGGCCACCGAACTGGTCGCCGCGTCGAAAACAAAGGGCGGCTCCTTGTTGGCCGGTACCGCCACCGCTATGGGGTTGGTCCCCAAACGGGGCTCGGCTCCGAAGGTCGGCAGCACCCGGGGCGGACAGCTGGTCATGCAGACCCCGATCATGTCGTGTTCCAGGGCCAGCATGGCGTGGTAGGAAGCCATTCCCAGATGGCGGGCATTGCCCAGAGTAACCATTCCCACCCCCACCTCTTTCGCTTTTTTGATGGCCAGGTCCATTCCCTTGGGGGCGGTGATAATGCCCAAACCCCGGTCGGAGTCCAGATTGGCGGTGCTGGGTGTTTCCCGAATCACCCTCATGTTGGGGCGGGGATTGATCTGGCCGCTGGTATAACCCCTGACGTAGCTGCGCAGCATGTTGGATACCCCGTGGCTGTCTACACCCCGAAGGTCGGCGAGTACCATCACGTCGGCGCCCAATTCGGCATCCTCTTCGGGCACTCCCATCTTCTGCAATACGGCTGCCACTGTGGTTTTCAGGTCATCCCCCGAAACCATGACGGCATCGTCTTGTTGGACTCGGAATTGTGGAAGCAAGATTCCCCCTAATACCGCTGCCCTGCAGCTTATACGCCAACTGACAAGCTGCAACTTGTATCCAGCGTAGCAAGGGCAGTATAACACCGTGACTGGCCAGCAACTACCGCTTCACCCTTGCCGGGGTCTCATCCATCCTCTCATCTAGGTACAGAACACTGAAGCCACACTGGATGCTTTCCATTAGCATTCAGGAGCTTTTGAAATTAGAGTTGGCCTTGGCTAGATTGAAATTTGGTTGGGAACCATTGGCTGGGTTACCCGGCCAAGACCCATCACATTCCCGAGTACCGACTCTTCAACAATCCAGAATCCAACAGGCCAGCAGGAGCGTTCCACCGTGAGCGAAGCAATCCCCGGCCTTATCATTACCGCCACTTTCCTGCTGTTATCCAGCCTTACCTTCCTGTTCCTCACGGAAATGTGGTCAGACCAGAGCAGGCTGATTCAGGCCAGCATAGCCCAGCAGGTGGAGCACACGAACACCTCCATCGCCATCCAGTCTGACAACCTTGGCATGGACCTGGGATGTAATACTTTAACTGCTCCGGTGGATAATACCGGTCAAACCTCGGTCGCCAGATTCTCCGAAATGGATCTGCTGGCAGACTACACCGATACCTCTTCCGCCAAGGTGGTCAACCACCTGGAGTACACCACCGACTGGACTCTGGGATCTCTGAATCCCGATACCAGGGATCCGAATCAGTGGAATCCGGTGGAAACGGCCACTTTTAAAGTACCCATTTCTCCCCTGATCCAGTTCGACAGCTCGGGTACCCTGGTGGTGGTCACCCCCGGTGGAGTGATCGACTCAAGTTACTTCTCCTGTCCCACCACCCACTACTTCCATTCCGAAACTTCAAGTATTAACAGCGTTGATTATTACCAGCTGAAAGCGGCGTCTCCCGACGGCACCGCCGCCACCCTGTCCGTATCCATCGCCAGCGAGCAAGTAGCTCGCCTGCGGCCCAGTCCCAACGATGGCAAGTTCGTCATTCCTTTAACGGACACCGACCAGATCCGCGCTTCCACCTGGGACGTTACCTACCGGTTGAGGCGCGACAAAGCTGACTTCGGATTCGTCTGGTTCGAAAATGCCAGGGACATCAGCCTCTCCACCATGGACAGCTGGCAGGATATAGATCTGACCGCACACGTGCCCGTCGGAGCTACCGGCGCGGTGGTGGAGGTGGTCAATACCGGATTAGATTGGACGCAGGGAGGCGTCCTGCGCGGTAAGGAGGACTCCCGCGACTACATGTCCAACCCGCATTACGGCCCGGTTCAGGTGGGAGCGGAAAACCACCGCTGGCAGATGGTGAAGATTGACAGCAACCGGTTAATCCAGGGTTACATCACCAGTCCGGCTATCGACTTCAAACTGATTGGGTACACCATTGGCACCGATCCTTCCTTCTTTTCATCCCCGGCCGACGTTACCATCGGCACCACGGGCTCGTGGGCCGCAGTCGACCTTTCCAGCCAGGTGGACTCCGATGCCGACGGAGCGATACTGTTCCTAACCGGAGATGCTAAACGATACGGCATCCGGGAGGTGGGCAGCAGCTACTCCACTACCAGCCTGACAACTCCGGTCAAGGGCAACACCATGTACCTGGTGGGGCTGGACGGCAATAAGGAATTTGAGACCTATTTAGAGGGCGCCACCAACATTTACCTGGTGGGGCAGACTAAAGGCTCCGTGGTTTACTACACCAACGACCTGGCCGCCACCGACCCGGTCACCGGAGTTTGGACCTCGCTGGATGCCGACACCTTTGGGGTGGACACCACAGCCAACGGGCTATTACTACACGCTGAGGTCGCCAACGAAAGCGACATTGGGTTTCGGCACGCCGACTCAACGGACAATTGGAACAAGAAGCTGCCGGCCGGCTCCCACGTCCAGGCTGCGGTTGGCATCAATAGCAGCAACCTGTGGGACGAATACATGGAGGACCTCGGCACCGACATTTCCATCGCGGGGTACACCCGATTGGTGCGGCTGGATGTTCACGCCGACCTGGATCTGCTGATCCGCCAGGCCGACGGGACAGTCCGGGCTACCCTGTACACCGATTCGGCCGATACGGGTAACATCATCAGCACCGAATGGCAAACCTATACCGCGACTCTCCCATTCTCGGCGTACACCACGGTAGACAATACCGACTACCTGGAGATCGATTTTTTCGTCGAGTCTACCCTCAACGATTCCCAGGAAAGCGTTTCAGTCGAGTTCCGAATCGACGATCCCGGCCTGGACCAGGCAGACCAAATGGCGGTGTTGCCCTGAACCTAGTTGGCCGCCGACCCTCATGGGACTTCCGGCTGATATAATCCTCCAAACCGCCTCGGGGGATTAAAAATATATGCCCAGTTGGAAAGAGCACGCCCTGGAGATTCTAGCCAGGCTAGGTAGCTCACCGGCAACATCATTTTCCGAGGACGGCGTCGCCGCCGTGGTCAAGGCAGTTCTTGGGGAGATGGGAGTGAGCTTTGAGGAGGACGCCTTTGGCAACATCCTCGCTAAACTGGCATCTCAATCCGGGGAATCTCGATCCGGGCTAGCTTGGCCCGGCTCTGCTTCGGGGTCCAATCCTTCCGGGTCCACTATAGGGTCCACGTCGAACCCACCCATAGCCTTTGTGGCTCACATGGATCACCCCGGGTTTGAAATCGTCGCTGTGGAGGTAACTTCCGGAGGAGACTCCCTGGTTGGGAAGGCCCTGGGAGGCGTTCCGCCGGGCGGCTTCGCGCCTGGGCTATCCTTGCAGGTGATTCACCCCGAGGGACGGCGGCTGCCAGCCACCATTGTGGAGAGGCTGGGGGACACGGAGGACCGCCAGATACGAGTTCAACTGGCGGAACCCCAGTCAGTCCCAATTCCCTGCCCGGCGGTTTTCGACCTGGTGGATTTCCAGCTGGATGGCGACTTTATCCGGATGCGAGCATTGGATGACCTGGCGGGCTGCGGCAGCATCCTGACAGCGTTGAGCATCCTGTCCCGAGAGGAGACTGCCGTTGATGTATACGGGGTGTTTACCCGAGCGGAAGAAGTGGGCCTGGTCGGCGCTCGTCTGCTGGCGGAGGCCAACACTTTGCCCAGGGACACCCTGGTGGTCTCCCTGGAGTCCAGCCGCAGCCTGCCCGGCGCCGAAATCGGTGGCGGTCCGGTAATTCGAGTGGGCGACGCCGCCTTCACCTTCAGCGCCGAAGCCGAGACGGTCCTGACCAAAGCCAGAGAAATCCTGCAGGACCGCCCGGAGCCAATAAAAATTCAACGCCAGCTAATGAGCGGTGGCACCTGCGAGGCCACCGCCTTCGCCATGCAGGGCTACCGCGCCACCGG
>JADFQT010000211.1 GCA_022561675.1 Chloroflexota bacterium | reverse complement strand
CGGGTGGCTTTGCCCAACTCCTGGGGCATCTACGGAAAGACTGGACAGGGTTGAGTTCTGGCCACTTACCTGCCCTAACAGGACGATGATAAATTCCTGAGGTGTCATGGAATCCCATTGGTCTATTAGGGAATTCCATGGCTTTTTTAACCTGGAACAGGCCAAGGCAGTCTTTGAAGAGAAAGGGGTCTAAGCATCACAGTCCTTGTAATTCCGTCTAGGCGGGCCTGTTTTAAGCTCGTCCGGGTCTATGTTGAGGTATTCTTGGTTCCCAACTCTCGTCTCCGGTCCAAATCGTCAGAGCTGGCGAACGAAATAGAACCTTGCCACCGTTTTTGGCCAAGAGTATCATTCTTTCAGTCGAGCATGAGGCAAGAGCAGCCCTTGGAGGAGGTACTATTATGAGCAAAGATATCACGATTTGTGTGGGCACAGTCGGGACAGGGATATGGCGGAGCCCTGATGGGGGTGATAGCTGGGAGCGGGTCAGGCCCAGCCGATACCCGGAAAATGATGTAAGGGCCTTGGCGGTGCATCCCCAGGAGCCCAACATCGTATACTCCGGGACCGACTCCGGGGTTTATCGCAGCGAGGACCGGGGGGCCAACTGGCAAAGACTAGACTCACCGATGAATTCCCTGCACACCTGGGCCTTGGCCATTGATCCCGTCGAGCCGGACACCATCTTTGCGGGGACCAAACCATCGGCGGTGTTCCGCTCCACGGATGCCGGCCAGAGGTGGGAAAAGCTGCCAATGGACCTGGCCGAAGAGTGCCCGGCGGTGGTGATCCCACGGGTGACGGCGCTGCTGGTTGATCCTGAGGACCACCGTATCGTTTGGGCGGGCGTCGAGGTGGATGGGGTGCGACGAAGTCTGGATGGCGGAGACACCTGGGCGACCATCGCTGGCGGACTGGACGACCCCGACATCCATGGCATGGCAGTTAGTACAGGGCAGCCCAAGACAATTCTCGCGACCACGCCCCGGGAAATCTTCGCCAGCGGAGATGCGGGCGAGAGCTGGCAGCGGCTGGGGATTATGCAGCAGTTCCCCCATTCCTATACCCGGCCCATCGCGGTGAAGGAGGACAACCCGCAGGTCATATTTGTGGGACATGGGCAGACAGCATCACCCACCATAGGGACCGTGCAACGCTCCGAGGACGGAGGGAAGACCTGGGAGACTCTACCCCTGCCCGGGGAGCCCAACAGCTACATCATATGTATCGCGACCCACCCTTCAGACCCCGACCTCGTCCTGGCCAGCAGCCTCTACGGCCAGTTGTTTTACAGCGAGGACGGGGGTGACTCGTGGCAGAAGGTCCGGCAGGAGTTCAGTGAGGTTCGGTCCCTGGCGTGGATGCCGTCCTGATCCGAAAGTTCCCAGAAGTCACTGGGACACGGGCTGAATCATCGGCCACGGTTCGGTCGAGGGTTGTCACGGTTAGCCCGCTTTGCGGCGGTCCTACACGGGATTCGTCTCGGAAGTGGAGACTGAGGATTAACACAAGCTCTCACGGAGAGCCTCAGATAGCGCCTAGGTCTTGGAAAATCTCCATGAACTGGCCGATGTTTCCTGGCTGAAACCAGGGTATCGGGTGTAACAATGTGCCGCCCCGGTCTATTACAAACACGTCTCGCTGGCTCCGTTCGCCATCATCGGCCACCACGCCGTTGAGTCTCGCTGCCTCCAAACTTTCGTCACCGACCATCGGGAATGTGCACCTTAATATGACCAGGTAACGACTTACCACAATCCCAAAAGTCTGGACGAAGCGATTAGATAGGCGTGGTCAACACTTGCCTTGTCTTTGTGGCTAAAATGAACCTGAGCCCGCTGGCCCGATGAGGTCCCCGGCTCGAGCTGGCACTACGGTTCAAAATCGGGGCCTACATTGAGAGCCGGTAGATTACTGGCGGGCCGAATTTGATTGGGGGGTCCAGAGAAGGACCAAATACAGTCAGGCTCGCGCCTTCGCCGCCGACTCAAACCTCGGTAAATTTTGGTAACAGGCTCTAGGCCTGTGTTCAGAGGTTGGATTATGTCGGAAGTTCTATCAAGTTTGTCCGACGACATGGCAGCGGCGGTGGCCGCCGCCAGCCCGAGCGTGGTGCGGGTGGCAGCGAGGGACCGGTTGCCAGCCAGTGGTATCGTCTGGTCAACCGACGGTGCCATCGTCACTGCCGATCACGTGGTGGAGCGCAACGACAACATCTATGTGGGCCTGCCCGACGGTCGGACCGTCCCCGCGACCTTAGTGGGACGGGACTCGACCACGGACCTGGCGGTGCTTCGGGCCGAGGCCTCCGGCCTGACACCACCCACCTGGACCGGACCTGACAGCCTGAGAGTGGGACACCTGGTGCTGGCTCTTGGGAGGCCAGTCCAGGCGGTATGGGCCACCATGGGCATCGTCAGTGTCCTGGGCCAGGGCTGGGCCACCCCTGCTGGGGGTCAGCTAGACCATTACTTAAACACCGATGCAATCAATTATCCCGGGTTTTCCGGTGGACCGCTGGTAGATGGGTCGGGGCAAGTGGTGGGGATTAACACCTCGGCCTGGCTACAGGGAAGAGGTATGATTCTGACGGTTCCCTCCCCCACCACTGTTCCCTCTCCTACAGTGCATCGAGTGGTTGAGACGTTGCTGGCCCATGGGCGCATCCGTTGGGACGGGACCTCCCTGCCCACACCCGTACCGGAGACCCTGGTGAAACAACTGGGTGGGGAAATAGGCGAGGTGGTGCAGAGAGTGCGGCGCAGTTTGGTGCAGATCCACAGCGCTGGTAGCGGTCGGCACGGTATCGGTGCTGGCACTATCTGGCATCCAGACGGGCTGATAGTCACCAATGCTCACGTGGTGGCTCGCAATTCCTTAAGTGTTACATTGCCCAGCGGCTCTACCCTCCCGGCCCGCCTACTGGCCCGAGACTCCAGACGGGACGTAGCAGCCTTGGTGGTGGACGCCCGGGGACTGTCCGCCATAGAACTGGGGGACTCAAAGGGTGTTCAGTCAGGACAGTGGGTGCTGGCCCTGGGCCACCCCTGGGGAGTGGCTGATGCTGCTACAGCAGGGGCAGTCATCGGGGTTGGCGCGGGTTTTCCTGATATACCCCAGTCCCACCAGGAGTGGATTGCAGTTGGTCTGACCTTGAGGCCGGGACACTCAGGTGGGCCCCTGGTGGATGTACAGGGGCGGTTAGTGGGCATTAACACCTTTACGACTGGCCCAGAGGTGGGAATGGCTGTGCCAGTGCACGTGGCCAAGTCTTTCCTGCGCCAGAAGCTGGGGTCAGCAGCGCAGCACGCTTGAAAGCCGTTCAAAGGTCAGCCAAAGACAAGCGAGTCCTGGATTTGCACCAGATGGCAACCCCCCACACCAAGTTGCTTGGGTCGTACCCTTTGGAAAAGAGCTTAGTGTATCCAGACGGCTTTCCCGAAAACCTTAAGTTCTTGACGGAGCATGTGTGCGATTATCGAGATAAGCAAATCTCCCATCTGCAAAATCTCAGAACTATCAAGGGGATTTCTTGGGACGGTAGTGGTCAGAGTAGGGCCCCGGAACTTGCCCAAGGTACGTGGCGCCCGTTTGGCTCTTTTGCCGCCAGACGGGAGACCCAACAACACTACTCTGGTAGTGGCCGGCTTGGCTGATCCGGACTTGCTGGTGGAAGTGGAGTGTGAGTTACACATATAAAATCCCTCTCTTGATCTTGGCGCTCTTTCGATAGCAACCAGCTGTCCTGTAACCTAGAATGAAAACGCTGATCTAGCAGGTATCGGCTACCAGTGTAAGGTCAACCTTATTAACCTTCAGACTGGAGGAGTAACCATGAAGTACGACGTGGTGATAATCGGAGCAGGGTCGGCGGGAGCTATTCTAGCAACCCGGTTGACCGAGGACTCGGACCGGTCGGTGCTACTTCTTGAAGCTGGCCCGGATTACCCCGACTTTGAACAGCTTCCCGAGGAAGTGAAGTTTGGCTATGCGACTGAAGCGGACGTCATGACCAGCGACCACAACTGGCAATTCACGGGCAAAGCCACAGAAACAGCGGGGCCGATGATGGTGCCCAGAGGCAAAGTGACCGGAGGCTCCAGCGCAATCAACGGCCAGGTCTTCCTGCGAGGAGTTCCCGAGGACTACGATTCCTGGGCCTCTCTTGGAAACGACGAGTGGGGATTCCAAAAATTGCTCCCCTACTTTCGCAAAGTGGAATCAGACCCTGACTACAGCGGTGATTTCCACGGCAACGATGGCCCTATTTTGATGCACCGTTTCAAACGGGAAGCCTGGCTCCCGGCACAAGTGGCTTTCTACAATGCTAGCATCGCCGCTGGTTATCCCGACTGTCCGGACCATAACCATCCCGACTCCGAGGGCGTCGGACCGATCCCTCTGAACAATCCCAACGGCATCCGCATGAGCACCGGTTTGACCTACATCAACCCCAATCGGCACAGACTTAACCTGACTGTCAGAGGCAATGTGCTGGTTCGTCGCATCCTATTCGATGGGAAAAGAGCTATTGGAGCAGAAGTCGAGAGTGGCGGCGAGGTTTTCACAGTGGAAGCAGATGAGATAGTTTTGAGCGGTGGGGCGATAGCTTCACCGCAGATATTGATGCTGTCCGGCGTTGGGCCGTCAGCACACCTGCGCTCGCTAGGCATTCCC
>JADFQT010000210.1 GCA_022561675.1 Chloroflexota bacterium | reverse complement strand
GCATGGTTAGCCTCAGGGCCCGCCCAATGGTGGCGTTGGCCTGATGGCCGGAGCCAAACACCGCGGTGCCGCTATGGATGTCCAGCCGCTGGGCGATCGGGCCACTAACGACAACAACCGGCGCGGCGCCCCCGGTCGTAGTCGTGATGGAGCCAACGTTGAACTGGGGTTGCAATACTGCCTTCACCGCAGCCAGAACCACCGGGAAATAGTCAGGTTGGCAGCCGGCCATAACCGAGTTGATCGCAACTTTTTCCACCGTGACGGTGCCGTTCAGCGGCGCCATCTGTCCGAAGGAATGCCCGGCGGACAACGAACAGGCTTCCACCATCTCCAGCACCAGATCCTCGGTAGGCGGGATGATAGGAAGACCGTCGGTCCAGCCCTGCCGGTAGTAATGGTCGTTGATATCCCGTACCGAGCCCTCCACCTGGACCCGGCTGGCCTGGGGCACCGATCCGCTAACCATCGTTTTCCTTAATAGAAGAGGCCAGCCCGCCGGCGATTTCCGACGCCCGACGCCGCGCTTCGGCCTGAATCTGGGAGGCGTTTTTGCTGGCGATGGGATGGTCAATGACTACCACTGGATGCTCGATCAGACCCAGGGCCTGGGCGCGCAACTTGGCGGCGTGAGTGAAGGCCTGGGTGATTACCGTAACCGCGGGCCGCCCCCGCTTTTCAGCTTCTATTCCGTCGTGGAGACCCCACGCTGTGCAGGACCCTCAATCGGCCACGGCGTGGACAATAGCATCACACTCTTCAGCAAGTTGGTCCATCACCTCATCTGGGGTCGGCATGCTCTGGCTGACCTTTTTATAGCTGACCACCTTGGCAACGCCGTATTCTTCCTGAAACACCCGGCCCAACTCGGCCAGAAACACGTCGGCGTTGCGCTTGTGATTATCGATCAACCCAATGGTCACCCCTTGAAGGTCGCTAAGCCTGGGGGCTAAACTCTGCTTTCGAGCCACGTCTTCCGCAGCCGGATGCAGCAAAGTGGTGGCTTGTTTCCGGACCATCTTATTTCCTCCTGGCGAATCAGGTTTTTCGGGTCGGGTTTTCAGGTATAGTCGGAGTGTATTCCGGAGGACGATACGGGTCAAGCTGCTGAGCTTTGAACCTATAGCCAAATGGGGCCGGAGGAGCCAGCGCTTTGGGAAATCCCTCGCAGCCCCCCTTTTGGAAGAGGGATTTGGATCTATCAGGTGGTGACCAGTGCAGAGATCGCCGGGCAGTCCCCGGAATGAGAAAAAAGAGGTGAGCAATGAGATTGGAAGGAAAGGTGGCGCTGATCAGCGGAGGGGCCCGGGGTCAGGGGGCCGCGGAAGCTAAACTCTTCGCCAAGGAAGGCGCCCGAGTGGTCTTCGGGGATATTCTGGATCAGCAGGGCCGGCAGGTGGAGGCCGAGATATTGGAGTTGGGCGGCGAGGCCGTCTATCTGCATCTGGACGTGACCAGAGAATTGGATTGGCAGGCCGCCGTCGCTACTGCCGTGGACCGGTTCGGCAAGCTGGACATTCTGGTGAACAACGCCGGTGTTGTGTCCTGGGGAGTGCTGGAAGACACAACGTCAGAGGAATGGGACCGGGTCATGGAAGTAAACGCCAAGGGAGTGTTTCTGGGCACCAAGGCCGCCATCCCGGAAATGCGCCGGGCCGGCGGCGGGTCCATTGTTAATATCTCCTCCATTTCCGGACTGATCGGACAGGACGGCATTCAGCCGGTCTACAACGCCTCCAAAGGAGCGGTTCGCCTGCTGACCAAGTCCACCGCCATTCAGTACGCCAAAGAGGGCATTCGGGTCAACTCGGTGCACCCGGGCACGGTAGCCACCGATATGAACGCCGAGCGCCGCGCCGACCCGGAACTGTACCGGCAGAGCTTGTCACGGATCCCACTGGGAAGGGTCGCTCAGCCGGAAGACATAGCCAACGCGGTGCTTTACCTGGCCTCCGACGAATCCTCCTTTGTCACCGGCAGCGAGCTGGTCATCGACGGCGGCTTCTCGGCCCAGTAGCCTGGCTCGCGCCGGAGCTTCGACATGCTGTGCTGCTGCCGCGCTTCCAATAAAGAGCGAGCCCGGCAGGGTCTTTATATTGTCATTGCGAGGGCCGCAGGCTCGAAGCAATCTCATAGGGGTTAGGAGGGATTGCTTCGCGGAGTTTATCCTGAGCGCAGCCGAAGGGCTCGCAATGACAGTAAAGAGAACCGAAAGGCTCTGGAGAAAGCTCGGCCAGTAAGTCGACACCTGTGCCCCGAGGCAGTATCATGGGGTGCCGCTACTGGCTAATGAGGTCGCTCGAAATAGGTCGCTAGGGCAGCTACTATTTTTGGATTAAGGAGACACCGATGCGTGGAGTAGCCATAGTCTCACCAGTACGCACCGCCGTGGGCAGCTTCGGCGGCGCCATCCGGGATATTTCCGCCGCGGAACTGGCCTCCACGGTCATCAAGGAGACCATCCAACGCAGCGGAGTGGACCCGGCGAAAATCGACGACGTGATACTGGGCCACGGTTATCCCAACGGGGAAAATCCGGCCATCGGGCGGCTGGCCGCACTGAAGTCCGACCTGCCAATCGAGGTCCCCGGGTATCAGTTGGATCGCCGCTGCTCCTCCGGATTGCAGGCCATTCTGAACGCCGCCATGCTGGTCCAGACCGAAAACGCCGACGTGGTGGTGGCAGGCGGCGTGGAGAGCATGAGCAACGCCGAATTTTATGTGAACGAATCCCGCTGGGGCGCCAGGTTCGGTTCAGTTACCTTCCACGACCGCCTCTCCCGGGCCAGGGAGACCATATCGCCGGAGGAGCGGTTCGGCTTCATATCAGGCATGGTGGAGACCGCGGAGAACCTGGCCAAGCAGTATGAGATTTCCCGGGAGGAACAGGACGAATACGCCCTGCGCAGTCACCAGCGGGCCATGGCCGCCATCGAAGATGGCCGGTTCGACCGGCAGATTGTGGGCGTGCCGGTGCCGCAGAGACGGGGCGATCCAAAAATATTCGACCGGGACGAAGGTCCCCGGGCCGATACATCCCTGGAGGTGTTGGCGCGGCTGCGTCCGATTACGGAGGGCGGCACCGTCACCGCCGGCAACGCCAGCAGCCAGAACGACGCCGCCTCGGTGTGTCTGGTGGTGGCTGAGGACAAGTTGGAAGAGTTGGGTCTCACAGCCATGGGTTATCTCAAAGGCTGGGCGGTGACCGGCTGCCATCCGGCCTACATGGGAATAGGGCCGGTGCCGGCGGTCGGCAAGCTAATGTCCAAGATCAATATGTCCCTGGATGACATGGACTTGATTGAGCTGAACGAGGCCTTCGCCGCTCAGGTGCTGTCGGTGCTGCGAGAGTGGAAACTGAAGGACGAGGACAAGCTGAACGTCAACGGCTCCGGCGTTTCCCTGGGACACCCCATCGCCGCCACCGGCGCCCGAATTTTGACCACCCTGCTCTACGAGATGGAGAGCCGCGATGCCCAGTTCGGCCTGGAGACAATGTGCGTCGGCGGCGGGCAGGGTGTCGCCGCGGTATTTGAGCGCCGTTAGCCGTTCTTACCAAACCCAATTCTCTAACGCTGCGTCAAAAAACTCTCCCCTTTGGCAGGGGGAGACTGCGAGGGGCCTGACCCCTCCTAACTTCCCCTTGATAAAGGGGAGGGACTTTTTAGACAACGTCAAGGAGCACTCATGGGTAAGAGAGAAGACATCGCAGACGTGCTGGTGATTGGAGCCGGCGCTTCTGGCGGTGCCTTCACCTGGAGCCTGTCCCAGGCCGGCATCCGGGTGGTATGTCTAGACCAAGGCGGCTGGGTTCCCCTGGACGCCTATCCCACCAGCGAGCCCGACAGCCTGCTCCACTGGCAAACCGATTTTCACCCCAATCCCAACGTCAGAGGCCTTCCTGAAGATTATCCGGTCAATGAAGATGAGACGCCAATTGCGCCCCTGATGTACAACGCCGTGGGCGGCAGCACCATTCACTGGGGCTCCCACTTCCCCAGATTCCATCCCTCGGACTTTTGCGTCAAGACCCAGGACGGCGTGGCCGACGACTGGCCAATTACCTATGCCGAGCTGGAGCCCTACTATGATTCCAACGACCGCCGTCACGGCGTGTCCGGCCTGCGCGGTGACCCGGCCTACCCTCCCAAGCCAGAGCGTCCTTGCCCGCCCCATCCCATAGGCCGGGGCGGTGAGCTGCTGGCCAAGGGTTTTAACAAGCTGGGCTGGCACTGGTGGTCGGCCGATAACGCGGTGCCTTCCACCCGGTACGATGGCCGCGAGCCGGATACCGGCGCCTACCTCCGCTCCTTCTCCAGCTCCGACGTGGTCTACTGGCCCCAGGCTCTTCAGCAAGGTGCCCGTCTCAAGACCTACGCCAGGGTGCGGGAGATCCTCACCGATGAGTCGGGTCGGGCCACCGGAGCCCTTTACTACGATGCTCAGGGCAACTTGCAGGTCCAGCGCGCCCGAGTGGTGGTGCTGGCCAGTAACGGCATCGGCACCCCTCGCCTGCTGCTTAACTCCAAATCTCCCCTGTTCCCCGATGGCCTGGCCAACACCAGCGGCCTGGTGGGAAAGAACCTGATGCACCACCCGGCCGGCGTGGTGGTCGGCGTTTTCGATGAGTGGCTGGGCACCGACGAGGGCCCTCGGGGCAGCTCCATGCTCAGTCAGGAATTTTACGAAA
>JADFQT010000014.1 GCA_022561675.1 Chloroflexota bacterium | reverse complement strand
AGCATAAGGCCATGCCCCATCTGCATTAACAACCACCGCGCCGGCAGCATCCCGGTTGACCAGGCTTTCCCCAGCGGCCACCAACGCCCACCCTTCCATCCTGATTGTGCCTGCACACTGGCAACAAGGCGGCGGCCCGGTGGAGCAGCGCGGTTGCGGCAGAACACATTGCTGCAAGGTATGGCAGCTCTACCGCAAGGCATACCTACAACAGCACAGCAGCAGATGATTAACACCATACTGGCAGAGAACCCAGAGTTCGCCGCAGTTAAGAATGCGCTCACCAGCTATACAGAAGGCGCGATTGGCATTATCCAAGAGCAAGCGGCAGAGGCTATCAAGGCCGGCAAGGCTCTTACTCCTCTGGAGAACTTTGGCGAGGCGTTGGTAAATGGCATACGGCACAGCCCCACGAACACAAGAACGGTATGGCGCGGGTTGGAGTTGTTTGCTACCGAGCCAGAGGCAGCAGCGGTACTTAACCTGCGGATTGGCGATACATGGCAATTATTGGAACCGCAATCATGGAGCTACAGCCGGGCGATAAGCAAAGATTTTGCACGGGGGGCAACTGTAGGGGGCGTAGAGTTTACAGATGCAACGGCTGTCTTGATAAAGATGAAAGGCTCCAGTAAGGGCATCAATGCCGAGGCTTTCTCTGTGTTCCAGGGTCAAGAGGAGTTTGTTACCAACGGCGTGTTCCGTGTGCTTAACATAGATACGGCTGCCGATGGTATCCGCACAATCACAGTTGAACAGGTGGGGGTGCTCTAATGGCGGTAAAGGATTTACCAGTAGTAAAATTTGACCCGCGTACCAAGATAATCAAGCTCGGTACCGAGCGCATGGTACGCAACCCCGGAGGCAAATAGAATGACCGAGAAAGGTAAGTTGCAGTGGGAGGATAGCAGTGGTAAGGAAATCGCTAACGGTGCGCAGGTAGCGTTGTTGGCCAAAGCGGTAGGCCAGGCCGTTTCTCACCAACTCCATTTCCACCGGGCGAGCCAGCAGCTCCTCCAGAGAAGTCACATCCCGGTCCGTGATGCCGCAGGGAACAATATTGTTGTAATAAGAGAGGTCGGGATCAACGTTCAGGGAGAAGCCGTGGTAGGCCACACCGCGGCTGATCTTCACTCCGATGGCAGCGACCTTTGCCTCGCCTACCCACACTCCGGTCAATCCGGGTATCACTCCGGCCTCCACGCTCAGGTCGGCCAGGGTCTGTATAATCACCTGCTCCAGGGTCCGGAGGTATTTCAGGGGACCGCCCCAGTTCCGCAGATCAATTATCGGATACCCCACCAGCTGACCCGGTCCGTGATAGGTAACCTGGCCACCCCGGTCCGTGTCCACCACCGAGACGCCTCGCTCCGCCAACTCCGCCTGGGTGAGGGATAGGTGCTCCGGTTTGCTGAGACGGCCCCTGGTATAAACATGAGGGTGTTCCAGCAGCAGCAGGGTGTTGGGCTGACTGCCGTCGCGAACCGCCTGGGCCAGGGAAACCTGCTCATCCCAGGCCCGGCGATACTCCACTAGGCCTAAATGGACCACCTGGCAGACCGGAAGGCTGGACAAAGCGCTCACCGGACCAATCGCTTAATAGATAGCAGTGTCGGGCCCGATGGCCTCCAACCGGCCCTTGACCGATTGCAAAAAGCCGCTGGCCTCAGCCCCGTCATTGATGCGGTGATCGAAAGACATGCAAAGGTTCATCATCGCCCTGATGGCGATAGCGTCGTTGACCACCACCGGGCGTTTTTGAATCGCTTCGGTGGTCAATATCGCGGCTTGAGGATGGTTGATTATGGGCTGGGATACGGTGGAGCCCAGGGCGCCCGTGTTGTTCAGGGTGAAAGTGCCTTGCTGGACATCCTCCAGGGTCAGCCGGTTTTGCCGGGCCCGTTGGGTCAGGTCCCGCAGGGCGTGGGCCAATCCCGCGATACTAAGGCGGTCCGCGTCATGGATCACCGGGACGATCAACCCCGTCGGCGCGGCCACCGCAATGCCCAGGTTGATGCGGCGCTTTAGAATGATTTTGTCTCCGCCCCAGGTAGCGTTAAGGGTAGGATTCTCCCGGAGAGACTCGGCTACCACCTTGATTATGAAGGGAAGGTAGGTCAGGTCCACTCCATTGCGCTGTTCAAAGTCCGACCGCACTGCGGCGCGCCGGGCCACCAATCCGGAAACGTCCACCTCCACCATGCTCCAGGCGTGGGGAATCTGGCTAACGCTGCGGACCATAGCCTCGGCAATCAGTCGCCGCACCGGGGTCAGGCTTACATACTCTTCATCGGCTGCCCCGGCCGTCTCCTCTCCTGCCGGCGCAGGGGCTTCCCTCGGAGCATCCTCGCCCGGGACAGCTTGGTCCGGGGAGAGGTTGGGGGACGGAGCGACAGCCTGGGGCTGACCACCGGCGGACTCCACATACTCCACTACGTCATCGCGGGTGATACGCCCTCCCATGCCGGTACCCACAACGAAGGAAAGGTCTATGTTGTGCTGCCGGGCCAGGCGGCGCACCGCCGGAGAAACCCGCAGGGCGCCATTACTGCTGGACCTTGCCACCGGAGCGGGTTGCTCCTCCACGGGTCCGCCGCCGGTGGGACCCACCGGTTTCACGTCGCTCAGCAAGTAGCCGGTGGTGCCGGAAGAGGGGACAGCTTCTCCCGGGGTCGGCGCCCCTTGCTTGCCCTCGGCCATGCCCTCAGGTATGCCCTCCGACGTTTCAATTTCAGCCAGGGGCGCGCCCATGGGCACAACCTCCCCCTCTTCGGCCAGAATCTTGACCAGAGTGCCCTTCACCGGCGAAGGGACTTCCATGGTGACTTTATCGGTGATCACTTCCACCAAAGGCTCATATCGGTCCACCTGATCCCCTGGCTGCTTCAGCCACTTGCCAATGGTGCCTTCGACTACCGATTCGCCAACCTGGGGAAGCTCAATTACTAGGGGCAAGGCACACCACCCTAAGGATGATTCGGAGTATCTCAAGATTACCAGAGTATTTCGAGATTACCTTTTAAGACTGGATACGCGAGACTGGCCGCGAAGGGCGCCAGGACCGGGAAGGGAATCAGGTCCCGGACCGATTCGTCATTATCTCAAAATGTCACCCCGAGCCCTGCGGCGTTGCCCAGGATAAACTCCGCGAGGGGTCTAAAGTCCCTGGGACCATGGTCTGTCGCCATTGGCAGTGGCGTAACTGTAATACCGATTCATGAGGTTTTACGGGCCCAGGATCTAGATTCCTCAGTCGCGGAGTTTTTCCTAAGCCGAGCCTAAGGGCTCCCTCGGAATGACATGGGTCGTTTTGAGAAAGTTACTCAGTAGGCGGCCAGCTTGCGTAAAGCCTCGGCCACTTTTTCGGTGTTGGGCATATAGGCGTCCTCCAGCGGCTGGGCAAAGGGCATGGTCGGAACGTCCGGACCACAAAGGCGGGTTATGGGACCGTCCAAATACTCGAAGGCTTCGTCCGCTACCAGCGCCGCCACTTCAGCCCCGACGCCACCGGTTAGGTTGTCTTCGTGAACGATCAGCAGCTTGGCGGTCTTCTTCACCGACTCCACTACAGTCTCTTTGTCCAGCGGCTTCAGGGTCCGCAGGTCCACCACCTCCACGTCGATACCCTCGGCGGCCACCACCTCGGCGGCTTCCAGGCAATAATGAAGCATCAACCCGTAGCTGACCACGGTGACGTTGTCGCCCGCCCGCTTGACATCGGCTTTACCAATGGGCAGGAGGTATTCCTCTTCCGGAACCTCGCCGCGCACCAAACGGTAGGTTTTTTTATGCTCCAGAAAAACCACGGGATTGTCGTCCCGTATGGCAGACTTCAGCAGCCCCTTGGCGTCGTAAGGAGTGGCTGGGGCGATTACTTTCAGCCCGGGAGTGTGGCAGAAGTAGGCCTCGACATTTTGCGAGTGGAACAAACCGCCCCGAATCCCCCCACCATAGGGTATGCGCACCACCATGGGAACGGACAAAGCGCCATTGGTGCCGTAGCAAACCCGAGCGGCTTCGCCGATTAGCTGGTTGACGCTGGGCCAGACGAAATCGGCGAACTCAACTTCTGGTATGGGCCTTAACCCGCGAAATGCCGCCCCCAAGGCGATGCCCATAATCGAGGCCTCTGCCAGCGGGGTATCCAGCGCGCGCGCCTGGCCGAACTCCTCCAAAAATCCCTGGGTGGCCAGAAACACACCGCCCCGCAGGCCCACATCCTCCCCCATGACGAACACCTTTTCGTCCCGCCGCATTTCCTCCAGCATGGCCTCGCGAACAGCTTCGATCACGCTTTTAAGAGGCATCACTCCTCACCGGTTGAAGTCCAGCCGGGGTTAAATTCCTGCCGGCTACCCGAATTTTCCTTCTATTGTTCAGGTAATAACACATTTAGGCAACATACCGTTTAAGCTATGTCCGGGTAACCGGCCCGCGAAAATCGCCGTGCTGACTAGGGAGCATACACATGGCTAAGCATATCGGATGCATCCGGCGGAGAGGCGGCCTCGGCAACGTCGGTGGCTTCATTCACCGCCCGCTGCGCCTCCGCATTGATTTCTTCCGCTTCCTGATCGGTAAGAATCCCCTGCTCCTTCAGATAGGCGGGGAAGGTAACCAGGGGGTCTCGCAGCCGGGCCTGCTCCACCTCGTCATCACCACGGTAACGCCGGTCATCGTCGTCGGTGGTGTGGGGCATCAGGCGCTCCACCTTCATTTCCAGAAAAACTGGGCCCTGGGAGCGGGCGTGCTTGATCCCCTCGCGAGTAGCCTGGTACGACTGCACCAGGTCCATGCCATCTACTACGACGCCGGGAAAACCGTAGCCTTCGGCACGGCTGGCCACATCCGTTATCGCCATTTGCAGGCTCTGCGGAACCGAGATGGCGTAGCGATTATTTTCGCAGACGAACACCACTGGCAGCCGGTGCACTCCGGCGAAGTTCATGGCTTCGTGGGTTTCTCCCTGGCTGGTGGCTCCATCACCCAGGTAAGCCAGGACCACGGTGTCGTCGCCCAGCATGCGACATCCCAGGGCGTACCCCACTGCCTGGGTCAAGCCGGCTCCGACGACGTTGGAGATTTGGATAACCCGGTGCTCCAGATCGGCGCCTTGAAGGGGAAACTGCCGGGCGCCGCTGTAAGGCTCTCCCACTTTGCCCATGAAAGATAGCATTACCTGAGTGGGAGATAGCCCCACCATCATTTTTATCGCCAGATCGCGATAGTAGGGAAACAGAAAGCAGTCCCCGTCTTGTTGCGCCGCCAGTAAACTTCCCAGCTGAGCGGCTTCGTGGCCCTGGCATGAGGCGGCAATTGGAACTTTCCCCTGCCGGTTCATCATCCAGACACGCTCATCGGTCTTACGGACCAGCACCATCTGACGGTAGCTATTCAGCAGATCCTGCTCAGTGAGGCCCTCGGGAAACCCCACGGCCCGGTTTTCCCCGGTCGATTTGCCGGTTGCTTTGCCCTTTCTGGAAGTTTTTGGCGACCTGGGCTTGGCTTGTGTCATCGCTCCCTCCGTCGATACTGAAGGCGAGACTCTTATTCACCAATTATATAGCCCGCTGTTTGTCATCGCAAACCGCCTACTGCCTGAGCTTCCGGCAGTGAAGCAGAGATCTGTAGCTAAAATTAGGGAAGTGAAGCAGATATATACCCCTGTCGTTGGTCCGGCACCAGGACCGGCCAAAAGACCGAAATGAAAGGCCCCGATCAGCTTGCGAATACCCTTGACACCCCTTATGGGCTGTGATAATTTTCACTAGGTTTTCCGGCCTCATCCATTTTGGGAGCTAGGACGTGGTAGGGCAGGGGTTATGCCGGTGACGGATCCCTCAGGATTAGGAAGCACCGACTGGGCCAACTTGAGCAACTGGTTGACCCTTCTCTGGGTCTTTTTCCCTCTTGTAATCACCTTTGCCTTCAGCATGATGATCGCACACGCCTTCATCCCTTCGGCCGTCGACACCGGCCACCTTCCCCAGAAAATGTCGACGCTACGCCTACCCATTACCGTGTTCGGTTTGGTGGCTTTGGCCGGAGCGGTAATCCTGGCGGTTCTAATAGCGATTCAGGCTCCCGGAACATTGCGGAACATCTGGGGGAATTTTTGGATTTAGGGCGGCCTATCCCTGGGATTCAGCGGGAGACTCCAGGCTTGGTCATTAGGCAGGCGGCGGGTTCCGCAAAGGCTCTGACTTAATGAAGCCAACGGCAAATATGATACCTCTGGCCCTGGTTGGCCTGGTGGTTACCGCCGTGGTCGGGTTCATTGTAGTAGTTCTGCTAATGTCCTGGTTCTCCAATCCGCCGTTTGGTCTGGGCAACGCTCCTCCCCAGCCCATCGCCTTTCCTCATACGGTGCACGCTGGGTCAGTGGAGACGGGAGGGGTGGGCATCCAGTGCGAGTTCTGCCACAGAAACGTGACCAAGGGCGCGGCTGCCACCGTCCCGGCGGTGGAAACCTGCGTCTTCTGCCACAAACAGATAAATCCGGAGAATTTGGTGGGAGACACCGCTGTGAACTTGGTCGAGGTTCAGCGGGTGGTCGACCGATTCGCCGACGGGAATCCCATAGATTGGGAGCGGGTCTACCGGCTGCCGGACCACGTCCGGTTCATTCACGAAGCCCACATCCGATTTCTGACCCAAGGCGAACCGCGTATGGCGGAAATTCCCCTGGGAGGAGGCGGTTCCCGGCAGCTTCCCATGCCGGTGGGCCAGGCTTGCTCGGTCTGCCACGGTGACGTAGCCAGCATGACCGAAGTCCAGCCTCAGGCCGGACAGTCTCTCAAGATGGGGACCTGCCTGGACTGTCACCGGCAAAACAACGTGGCCACCGATTGCACAATTTGTCATAAGTGAAGTAGGTAAGGACCTCCCTTTATGAAACTGACACGGCGCAATTTCCTGGCTTGGGCTGGCCTCTCCGCGATAGGGGCGGTGGCCTGCGATGCATTTGGGGATGACCTTAAAACGCAGAGCCCGGTAAACCAGCCGGAAGACCTAGTCAAAGGCCGGGATAACTGGTACGCCACCCTGTGCAGGCACTGTCCCTCCAGCGAAGGAGTGCTGGTGCGGGTGATGGAGGGGCGCGCCAAAAAGGTTCAAGGCAACCCCAAGTACCCAATCAACCTGGGCAAACAGAGCGCCCGCTGCGACGCCGGTTTGCAGGCCCTTTACCATCCGGACCGCCTGGCGGGTCCCCTGCTGCGGATTAACGGAACGTTGCAGCCCGTGGGCTGGAATATTGCCCTGGACAAGCTGAAAGAACAGCTAGAGACTCGAGGGGAAGACCTGGTCCTGGTGACCGAGCCTTTAAGCGGTCCCTTGGGCACCATCGCCGGCCGATTCGCCCAGGCCTTTGGGGGAAGCCATATCACTTTTGAAGCCCTGAGTAACGCCACCTATCAGGCCGCGGTCAAAAACGTCTTCGACCAGGAGTTGCTGCCCGATCTGGATATCGGTAACGCCAACTTCCTGCTCTCCTTCGGCGCCGACTTTCTCTCCACCTGGATTTCTCCCACCCGCTGGTCCATCGGATTTGGAGACCTGCGCGATGCCGAGGTTGGTTCGGGCCGCGGCACGTTCGTGCAGATCGACCCCCGGTTTTCCATGACCGCCGCCAACGCTGACAAGTGGCTGCCGATAAAACCCGGAATGGAAGGGCACCTAGCCCTCAGCCTGGCTCATGTCATTGTCCAAGAAAAATTACAGGCCGATGACGTGGACCTGCAGGCCCTCACCGGCGGGCAAGAAGCGGGATTCCTAGCAGATTTCAGCCCAGAATCGATCGGCCCCAAGCTGGGATGGCCGGAAGCAATGCTGGGGGGTCGCTCCGCCGCGGAGTCCATTCGCGAGCTGGCGCGGGATTTTGCCAGCCACCGCCCCAGCCTGGCCATCGGCGGCGATTCGGCCGGGGCGCAGAAAAACGGTCTCTTCAACCTGGAGGCCATCTACGCGCTGAACTACCTGGTCGGCAGCGTGGGGGCAACCGGCGGCCTCCGGTTCAACCCCAAGAGCCCCTTGCCAGAATGGCCCCAACCCCCAGTCGTCGCAGCCCTAGCCCAATGGCAGCAGGTGGTCTCAGCGTTGAACGAGGGGAAAACCAAGCTGCTGCTGGTCCATCAGGCCGACCCGGTTTACGGGCTACCCCAGGCCGTGGGGCTTGAGGATGCCATTAAAAGGACAGACGTATTCACGGTCAGTTTTTCCCCCTTCCTGGATGAAACCAGCGCCCTGGCCGACCTGATCCTTCCCGACCGGATATACCTGGAGGACTGGGGCGCCGATACTCCCAACCCCGGCCCGGGCTTTCAGGTAGTGGGCATCCAGCAGCCAGTGGTCAATCCCCTGAGCAGCTTGGACCCCCGCAGCTTTGGAGATATTCTCCTGAGCACAGCCCAGGAACTTCGGGAGGACGCCCGCCTGCCCTGGAACAACCTGCTAGAAGCCCTTGAAGAAAGCTCCAACGCGCTTTTCGCGCTGGATCGCGGCTCCATTGACGCCGGCTCTGAAAAGGAGTTCTGGACCAAGCTGTTGCGGCAGGGCGGCTGGTGGGACGAAAAAACAACCGGCCCTGCGGTCAAACCTACCGAAGGGCTCTACTCCCAGATAGCCAAAGGGGCGTCGGAGCCAGCGGCTTTGGGCTCGAGCGAATTTTACCTGATTCCCTTTGCCCACAACACTCTGCTGGATGGCCGGAACACCCACCTGCCCTGGGCGCAGTCCGCTCCCGACCCCATCACCACCGTTACCTGGCAGACCTGGGTGGAGGTAAACGCCCGGCGGGCCAGCGACATGGGCTGGCGCGAGGGTGATGTAATCCGAATTGAAGCCAACGGGAGTTTCATCCAGGCGCTTTTGTACCCCAATCCGGCTCTGCCGCCCGACGTGGTCGCCGTGCCCATGGGTCAAGGCCGCCGCAACGGGCCTGGCTACGCGGTGGGCGGAGAGGAGCGGGAAAGCTCCAACATTCTTAGTATATTAGACGCCGCTCTGGTTAACGAAACCGGGGCCTTGGCCTGGGCCGGCAACCGGGTTCGCCTGGCGCCCACCGGAGAGAGCCTCCGAGTCTCCAAGTTTGAAGGGGAGTACGCCGCCAGAGAAATTGGCAACCAGATAATTAACAACCCCGGTGAGGAAATCATCAAGACCGTGGCTCCGGGAGGCCATTAGAATGCGGCACATCCAGGTCATGTATAACAATAAGGCCGGCAGGATAGAGCATGGTAACTAACAGAATAGACCACACCTGGGGTATGGTGGTAGACCTGGACCGCTGCACCGGCTGCCAGGCCTGCGTAGTCGCCTGCCAGGCCGAGAATAACCTCGCCATTAACGAAAAGTCCGCCTTCCTGGAAAAGCGGGCCTTAGAGTGGATACGCATCGAGCGGTATTGGGAGGGGGAATACCCCAACGTGAAGGCCCGGTTCATCCCCATCATGTGCCAGCACTGCTCCAACGCCCCCTGCGAGCCGGTCTGCCCGGTGTTCGCTACCTACCGGAATGACGGAGGCCTCAACGTCCAGGTTTACAACCGCTGCATCGGTGCCCGCTACTGCATCAACAACTGTCCCTACCAGGTCCGCTTCTTCAACTTCTGGCACCCGACCTGGCCGGCGAGCTTTGAGAACTACTTGAACCCGGACGTAACGGTGCGCACCCGCGGCATCACCGAAAAATGCACCTTCTGCGTCCAGCGCCTGCGCCGAGGGGAGCTGGAGGTGGAGCGGCGCGCCGGTGGCAGGCTCAACGACCAGAATATGGCCGAGAGAAACTATATGCCCGCCTGCGTCCAGGCCTGCCCCACCAACGCCTTGACCTTCGGCGACCACCTGGACCCTGACACCAAAATCAGGCCCTACTTCGATGACGTACACGCCCACGACATCCACCACGAACAGGAACGAACTACCAGGAGCTACCTGCTTCTGGAGGAACTCGCAACCGCGCCCAACGTAATCTACCTGAAGAAGGTGGAACCATACCCGATAGGTGAGAACGAACACAATGGCTGAGCATTCCAACGGGCGCAGCCCGGCCGGTATGTGGGTCTTTCCCCAGGCGGACCAAATCACCGCCCAGGTGATGGAAAGGACTACCCGACGTTGCAAGCCTCATACCATCGCGCTGGTAGTAGCGGCGTTGTTGGCAGCCCTGGGGGTTGTTGGCTTCCTGTTTCGGGTTGCCGCCGACGGCCTGGACAACTACAACGCCTGGGGCTATTACATGGCGGCCTTTTCCTTCGTTTTCATGGTAACCAGCGGCGCCCCACTGGCGACGGCAGCCTTCCGGTTCACCAAAAGCCACTGGCGCCGCCCGCTGTCCCGGGTAGCTGAGCTCTTCGCCGTCGTGGGAGTTCTTAACCTCCTGCTCTTCATCCCCATGGTCATCGTGTTGCCCGCCATAGAAAATCCCACCTTCGTGCCCGGCATGGAGGGTGAGATGGCAGCTCGCCGGGCCATTTGGCTGGGATCGTCCGGGGTGCCCTTCGGCGCTCCGGCATTGTGGGATATCCTGGGGCTGGTGGCCCTGGCAGTAACCAGCATGGCTATCCTGTGGCTATCCCTGATGCCGGACTTGGCCCAGTCCCGAGACAGGGTCAGCGGCTTTCGGCGCACCATTTACGGCTTATTGGCCGGCAGCTGGCATGGAACCAAGCGCCAGTGGATTCAGCACAAGGCCGGCATGATGTTGCTGGGCGGTTTTTACTTCATGATGGTGGTTTTCGTACATTTCCTGATCGTCTCCGACTTCGCCATGAGCTTGATTCCGGGCTGGAAGGATTCCATCTTGCCGCCCCTTTACACCCTGATAGCCTTCCAGAATGCCCTGGGCCTGTTGCTGGTGATTCTTTTTATCCTGCGGAAGTGGGGCGGCTACCAGGAATACATTGGCATTTCTCTATTCTGGTCGGCCAGCAAGATATTGCTGGGCCTTACCCTGCTGTGGACCTACCATCTGTTCGCCTTTTTCATCACCTTCTGGTACGGACGCCTGGAGGTGGAGGAGAGCATTCTCAGATACCTGATGTTCGAGAGCTACGCCCCGGTATTCTGGGCCAACGTTATCTTCAGCTTCTTTGTGCCCTTCTTCATTCTGCTATGGAATCCGGTGCGGAAAACCGCCTGGGGACCGGCCCTAGCGGGCCTGTCGGCCCTGGTTGGTGGATTCCTTTTCAGCATTCGCATCTTCGTGGGGTCTTTCAACGCCGTCGACTTTAAGGAATTTCCCGGAGAGTTGTATTCGCTGGGCCTCACCCGGGCCCGGATTCAGGATGCGGTAATCCCGGACCTTTGGGACATATTCATGGTGGTCGGAATCATCGGCGCCGCGGCCCTGGTTTACCTGGCCGCCGCCAAACTGTTCCCGGTTATGTCCATCTGGGAAGTCAAGGAAGGCGCCATGTACCAGCGGATGGGCAAGCTGTTCCGAGGGGAGTATATGATTCTGGCCAAGCCGGAGTAATGACCCGATTTCTCCGCTTGACTCGACGGTAATTCGACCAGTGAAGTACAGGAGCTTCCATGCAGGAAGGTAGAATCCTAACAGCAACCGAAGTGAACCGGGACCTGCTTCGGTCCATACTGGACACGCCCCGCTGGTTCTGGCCCGTGGTGATGGCTTTGGGCCTAGTAGTTCTGGCCGCGGCAATAGTCATCGGCGTAATGATTAATCGGGGCCTGGGCATCACCAATCTGAATCGACCGGTGGTGTGGGGCTTCTTCATCACCAACTTCGTGTTCTGGATCGGCATCAGCCACGCCGGAGTAATGCTGTCGGCCATCTTGCGGCTGGCCAAGGCCGAGTGGCGCCGGCCCGCCACCAGGGCGGCCGAGGTTTTGACCATATTCTCGCTGATGACCGCCATGACCATGCCCATAATTCATACCGGCCGTCCCTGGCGCATCATGTACTGGGCCTTCCCCTACGACTTCGCCAGGGGCATCTGGCCCAATATCAGAACGCCGCTGATCTGGGACCCCAGCGCCATTTTGACCTATCTGACATCCAGCTCCCTGTTCGTGTTGATAGCGTTAATTCCCGACTTCGCCGTGCTTCGAGACCGGACCACAGGCATCTCGCACCAGGTCTACTCCATGCTCTCGCTGGGCTGGCAGGGCAACCCCCGCCAGTGGAAGCTCCAGATAATCTCCGGAGTACTGCTGTCTGCCTTGATCCTGCCCGTGTTCGTGTCGGTGCACAGCATAGTCTCTTGGGATTTCGGCATGGCCATGGCGGTCAAATCCTGGCACTCCACCATCTTCGCTCCCTACTTTGTGGTGGGAGCCGTTCACTCCGGGGTGTCGGCCGTGGCCTTCGTACTGATTCTGCTGCGTAAGGCCTATGGCTGGCAGGCATATATTCGGCACGAACACATTGATGCCCTGGGTAGGCTGCTGGTAGTGGTGGCCACCGGCTGGTTCTACTTCTTTTCGATGGAGGTCATCTTCGGCATCTACGGCAGAGAGGCCGACGAGATCGCCGTAAGGACCCTGCAGTTCATCCAGTGGCCGGTCAGCGCCTGGACCATGGTGTTCGTCATTACAACATATTTCATTCCGGTATCTATATGGCTGAGCCGCTACTGCCGGCGCAACCTGTGGATCATGTCCTTTGCCTGCATATCGGTGAACATTGGAATGTGGTTGGAGCGATTTTTGATCATCGTGCCCGGGTTGGCCAACCGCCAGGTTTTCACATTTAGCTGGAACATGTACTCCCCCAGCATCCCCGAAATCATCATCATAAGCGCCACCTTCGCGCTGGTAGCCATGTTCATGCTGCTGTTCAGCCGGGCTATCCCTCTGGTGCCGCTTTACGATATCAAGGAAGGCGACATACTGAAGACCGAGATTCAGATCGGGCGCCGGGCAGTTCCGGCCGTATATCGGGAGGATTGATTTCCTCAATATAGTTCTCCGGGACCTAGCTGTCCGGATACTTAATAGCCGCGGGGACAGGCTAGATAAAAGAGGTTGATATTATGGCGAGACGTCCAATACTGGGGCTGTTTAGAGATGCCAATGCCGCTGCCGACGCGGGGGATGCCCTGAAGGGGGCTGGCATTTCCGAGAATGATTACGATTTCCTAACCGATTCTCCCTATCCGGAGGGAGCTTTTGGAGAACGGGAGGAGAAGCACCGCATATACGTGTTTCCCTTCATTGGGGCCCTGCTGGGCCTGACCTCCGGTATTTTGCTTACATCCATGACCCAGTTCGCCTATCCACTGGTTACAGGCGGCAAGCCGATACTTTCCCTGCCGCCCATGGCAGTGGTGACCTACGAAGGAACCATGCTGGGCGCTATCCTGTTCACCGTGCTGGGCATCATGTTTGAGTCACGCCTTCCCAAACCCAAACTGGGCCTGTACGACACTCGGATCACGGAAGGTTTCATCGGAGTGCTGGTAAACGCCGAAGAGGACCAGCATAACCAGGTGCAGGAGTTGATGACCCAAGCCGGAGCGGTTGAAGTCAAGCGCGAGAACTAGCCTGGTCGCTGCCCTAAAGAGTGCCATGAAGAGCAAATTCGCTAGCATAGGAAATCCGCTCCGAAACAGGTTCCCGCGACCTGGCATAAAGGTGTTGCTGGGTCTCTCGTTGCTGGTGGGCCTGATAGCCCTGGCCGGCTGCTCCCAGGGCTCCTATCCGCTGGACATATTCTACGAAATGCACTACCAACCCTCCTACAAGGCCCATGAGCCGCCCCGCTTGAGCGTGCCGGAGAGCGCCGTGGCCTGGTTCCCGCCGCCGCAAGCCACCTCCTTCGCCAACGATGGAGAGCATCTCTATCAGGTCAACTGCTCTATGTGCCACGGACCCGCCGCTAAAGGGGACGGCCCGGTTCTGAAAAAGATGATACAGCAGTATGGATATCGACCAGCGCTTGACCCGGATTTAACCTCCCCCCAGGTCATGGCCATGGGTCCAGAGGGCATCGAGGCATTCATGCGCAGTGGCGTGGTGGTAATGCCCAGCTTCTCCAAGCTGCTAACGGATGACGAGATGCGGCTGGTGGCCGAATACGTGGTAAACTGCCTGCAAGGGAAGCAACCCCAGGCTTGCCCCTGAGAATGTGTGTAATAGACTGGGTTCTCCCCCTTGGAAAGGGGGAGACTAAGAGGGGGTTTCGGGACCCCTCCTGCCCTCCCCTTAGTAAGGGGAGGGATGAATAATCATCCTACGTACCTGTTCTGGTCTACCGGCAACATCTGTCCTGACATCCCCTAATCTTGCCCAGGTTTTGCTATGAGAGCGCTACTGTGAAATTCTGTCGCCGCAACGGCCATCGCCGCAACGGATGGATACTGTTGGCGGTCTGGTTACCCCTGCTGCTGGTTCTGTTCAGCTCTCCCCTGGAAGCGCAGACGCCAGGAGCTTCATCCAACTCAGGCGCCTCCGGAAATTTAGGCGACTCCGGACCTGCATTGCCATACGACGAAGCCGAGGCCCAGGCCATCGACCGCCAGATCATGTGCCCGGTCTGCCCGGCCGAATCCATTGACCAGGCGCAGGTGCCCATTGCCCGGCAAATGCGGCAGATAGTTCGGGACCAGCTGACCCAGGGCGCCAGCCAAGCGGAGATACTGGAATTCTTCGCCCAACGCTACGGATTAGACATTCTCGCATCGCCTCCCAAATCGGGGTTCAACCTGCTGGCCTGGGTTTTTCCGATAGTGGGCATGGCCACGGCACTTGTAGCGGGCTGGATGGTTATCCGTTCGATGGCAGCGCGACGTTTGGTCAGCCAGGAGCCGGCGGTCCCCCAGCAACCCGGCTTGGAGCCCTTCCTCGCCTTGGTTGACGCCGAAATTGGGCTGAAGCCGTCCAGCCACACATCTGATGAGGGGCTGCCCGACGTAGAACCCCAGCGAGAGGGAGGTTCATTCAACGATGGCTGATTTGGGCGCCATATCCCTGTGGATTGCCCTGGCCCTGTCGTCCTACGCCGTGCTGGGCTCGCTGCTGGGCAAAATTCGCGGCGTACCGGCCCTGGAGGAGAGCGCGCGCCGGGCGGTTTATCTGCTGCTGCTGGTACTGCTGGTGTCCACCTTGAGCCTGGTGGGCGCCTTCATTAGCCATGACTTCGAGCTGGCCTACGTGGCGGCCCACAGCAACCTGGCCATGCCCAACATTTTCACCTGGGTGGCCTTCTACGCCGGCAACGAGGGATCTCTACTTTTCATTGCTTTCGCCCTCTCGGTAATGGCGGCGCTGGCCCTCTGGCTGGCCCCGGCCAAAACCCGGGAAACCCTGCCCTATACCGCCGCGGTGCTGATGTTCGTGGAGACCTTTTTCCTGGCGGTGATGGCCTTCATGGCCAACCCCTTCGATACGCTGCCGGTGGTGCCTCTGGACGGCGAAGGGATCAACCCACTGCTGACCCACTTCGGCATGTTCTTTCATCCACCGGCCCTGATGGCGGGCCTGATCGGCATCACCGTGCCCTTCGCCTTCGCCATGGGATCCCTGCTGGCCGGCAAGACTGGAGACGAGTGGGTGGACGCCGGACGGGTGTGGGGCATGGTCTCCTGGGTGCTGCTGGCCAGCGGCCTGCTGCTGGGGTCCTGGTGGGCCTACACCATCCTAGGGTGGGGCGGGTTCTGGTTCTGGGACCCGGTGGAGAACGCCGCCTTCATGCCCTTTCTTGCGCTCACGGCTTTCATCCACTCCATCATGGTCCAGAAACGCCGGGGCATGTTCCGCATGTGGAACATCGTCCTGATCAACGTGGCCTTCGGGCTGGCGCTCTACGGAATGTTCATGAACCGGGGCGGCTCGGTACCCTCGGTCCATTCCTTCGGTGCTTCCTCGCTGGGTTGGATCTTCCTGCTGTTCCTGGCGGTGGGTGTGTTGGTCCCGTTCGCCATCTTCATCTGGCGGTACCCGCTGCTGAAGAGCGCCCGGAATCTGGACTCCATGCTCTCCCGGGAGGCGGCCTTCCTGGTTAACAACCTGCTGCTATTGGCCATCGCCTTCGTCACCCTTTGGGGCACGGTTTATCCTCTCATCTCCCGGTTGACCAACGACGAGGAGATAACGGTGGCCCGTCCCTTCTACGACCAGGTGAACGGCCCGTTGATGCTGGGATTGATCTTCCTGATGGGCGTTGGTCCGCTGATCCCCTGGCGCAAGGCCGGCCTGGCCAGTCTTAGGAGGTCGCTGCTGCCGCCCGCCGTTGCCGCTCTGGTCACCGTGGGAGTCTTGGTGTCGTTGGGACTCCACAAAGACTACGCTCTGATCGGTTTCGGACTGGCCGCCTTCGTGACCGCCGGCATCCTGATGGAATGGTACCGGGGAACACGTTCGCGCCATCGCGGTTCCGGTGAGAATTACGCCGCCGCCTTCCTGCACCTCATCTGGGCCAACCGGCCCCGTTACGGTGGCTACATCGTGCACCTGTCGATAGTCATGGTGACCCTCGGCATCGTGGGCACGTCATTCTTCAGCACCCAGAAAGACGTGGTGTTAAGCCCCGGGGAAAGCACTACCATCGCAGACTACAAATTGGTCTACCTGGGAAGCGTCGAGACCCCCAAGAGCAACCGGACTGAGTTCACGTCCACCATACAAGTTTTTCGCGGCGGGGAACTTTTGGAAACCCTCCGCACCACCCGGGCCTTCTACCCCAGCTTCAACATGGCCTCCACCAGAGCGGCCATCCGCTCCACCCCCGTCGAGGACCTGTTCATCGTCCCCAGTGAGAACCTCCCAGACGGAAGCGTGGGGTTCCGCATATTGGTTAACCCACTGATCTGGTGGATGTGGGTGGCCGGCCCGGTCATGTTGGTGGGCACAGTGATAGCATTGTGGCCGCAGAAGGTCCGCTCACCGGCCCAGGTCCCAAGTCTCAGCCGGTTAGCTGCCCGGTCCCGGCCCAC
>JADFQT010000209.1 GCA_022561675.1 Chloroflexota bacterium | reverse complement strand
ATGTCTAGAATCCGGATTTTACTGGTGACGGCGGTAGTGATGTTTGCCATGACCCTGAGTTTTGGTGGGGCCACTGATGTCTTTGCCGGCAAAGGCGGATGCCCTAATGACGGTGGGGGCCACAGCCAGGGGGCCGATAACACCAACGGCAACAACGGCAAATCGGCCCACGGTTCTGCCAAGCAGACCGATCGCGGCTGCTCATAGTAGTGGCTAACCAGCGGAGGCGGCCGCGTTGGACTGATATCTGGAGCATAATTCCGGAGGCTAGGACCAGCAAGCCACGGTAAAAGGCCATACCCCCACAGCAGAAGAGCCCCCGTTTTTCGGGGGCTCTTCCTTTTGCCCTATCCGCTGGCCGACTTGGCCCAGGGCTGGCTATGAGCCTGAATTCAAAGATATCCGGGCATTGCACAACGCCCGGCACGTAATTCCGGCGCAGCCCGGAAACCAGCGTCATCTACCCATCGCCCAGGGGCGGCATCTGGGCTCAGGCTTTCGCCGGAGCGACGAATACACCACTACAGGGCCAACCGATGCTTTTGACACTGGCTCTGAGATTTTTCGGTCGTGGAGGTTATCCTGAGCCGAGCCGAAGGGCTCCCTCGAAATGAAATCGCGATCTGGGTCTGCTGCTACAACGCAAACCCTTGTTAGCCTTGGAAGGGGGGAAACTTCAGTCCTTCAACCACCGGGCCAATTTGGCCCAAGGGGAGGTTGGTTTGTCCTCAATGGGCCTGTCCCGCCAGTATTTCTCGTGATGTATCGAGCGAGGCTTGAGGAAGAACATTAGGTAGGCCGCGGCGAGCAGCACCAGGCCAACCCAGATCAATGCCCCGAGCCAGAACGCTCCAATAACCAACGTCGCCAAACCCAGCAATGCCACTTTGGAGGGGGTTATTTTGGGCCAGCGCCGCGTTGGGTGCAGGTTGGTCTGCACCGCCGACTGACTGGGATTCATCCCGCGTGGCGCATCATCGAGCGGTTTCTCCAGCTCACCAACGGGTTTATCCGGGGCCTGCTGGCCCAGTCCCTTCAGTATCTCTTCGATTTCCTCTTGGTACTTCTCAGGCATGGCCCCTCCGGCTAATGCCTCCTCAGTTGCGGGCATGGCGATTGGGAGCTACCGCAATTATACAAGACCAGCATACTCAGGGGAAGGTAATAAGAAGGTAATACCCGGGGCGGACCCAAGTTCAACCTTCATTTAAACCACGTTGACACCCCGTCGAAGGGGACCATATAATCGTGCTCGCCCCCCTTCCGTGTCTCAGGTTCGGGTGCCTCCGGTTCCCGGGACCGGGATAGTCTCAATCGTTCTGCTGGCCGTGGGTTGGTGAATTAAGGTTGAATTCATGACTATAAGAGAGAAAATTGAAGACGACATTCGCCAGGCGATGCGCAGCCAAAATCGGCAGCGACTTGACGCGTTGCGCTTTCTCAAGAACGCCATTCAAATGGTGGAAAAGGATCAGCAGAAGGCTTTGGATGACACCGGCGTCACCGAGGTAATTGCCAAGCAGGTAAAAGAACGCCGGGAAAGCATCCGCATGTTCGAGCAGGGCAGCCGCACCGACCTGGTGGCTAAGGAATCGGCGGAGTTGGCCGTTCTGGAGGAGTATATGCCGCCTCAGATGAGCGCGGAGCAGCTTTCCACGCTGATTCGAGATGTCATTCAGCAGGTGGGCGCCGAAACGCCAAGGGATAAGGGACGGGTCATGGGCCGGCTGATGCCCCAGGTACGGGGCCTGGCCGACGGGGCTCAGGTTAACGCGCTGGTGGATGAAATCCTGGGGTCTGGCTAGCTAAATGGGTTCCTCAGCCGGGAGTTAGCCGAGGGAGTTAGTTGGATGCGGTTCGGCGTGGTGGTCTTCCCTGGCACCTGGAGCGATACCGACTGCTACTACGTGGTTAAAGACATTCTGGGGCAGGACGCCGACTATGTTTGGCACCAGGAACGCTCTCTGACCGCATACGACTGCGTGGTGTTGCCCGGTGGATTCTCCTACGGTGACTACCTGCGGGCTGGAGCCATTGCCCGCTTCTCTCCGGTCATGACGGCACTGCGGGGCTTCGCCGATGCCGGCGGGCTGGTAATCGGCATCTGCAATGGGTTTCAGATTCTCTGCGAAGCCGGCCTGCTCCCCGGGGTCTTGCGGCGCAACCAGCACCTGGAATACCGATGCCAGTGGACCAATCTCCGGACCGAGCGGACCGACACGGCTTTCAGCGGGCGATGCCAGCCGGGCCAGGTGCTGCAGGTGCCGGTTTCCCACGGCGAAGGCAATTACTTCGCGGACGATGCCACCCTGGCCCGGCTGGAGGAGGAGGGCAGGGTGTTGTTCCGTTACTGCGGTCCAGATGGAGCCGTGACCAACGCCGATAATCCCAACGGGTCGGCCCACAACATTGCGGGCATCCTCAACGATCAAGGCAATGTTCTGGGGATGATGCCCCATCCGGAACGCAGCTGCGAAGCCCTTCTGGGTAGCAGCGACGGCAAGCTTATCTTCCAGTCCATCGTGGATAGCTGTCGGGCGACCTAGCTTTTTTGTTATACCAAGTCCGCCTAAAGGCCCCAGGAAAGTCCTGGGTGATTCCGTAGGGGCGCATGGCCATGCGCCCCTACCATGCCCAAAATACTTGCTCTTCATATCGAAGGGGTATTGCCAAAGAAATGTTGGATGAAATAGCCCTCAATCCCTCTTTTAAAAGGGAGATATAGGCGGATTTCCCCAATCGGTGGCTCCTCCCACCTGGCCTAACTATAGACTCAATAAATTTGGCGTTTTGGTTTTAATGCCTGTTACCAAAGAGACGTTGGATGAAATAGCTCTCAGCCCGGCGGAGTACCAGTTGATCCTGGACCGTCTGGACCGAGAGCCCAACCCGGTTGAGTTGGGCATGTTCGGCGCGCTCTGGAGTGAACACTGCGGATATAAACACTCCCGGCCCCTGCTGGGGCTCCTCCCCAGCCGGTCCCCCCGGACTTTGTCCAGTGCCGGCGCTGAAAATGCCGGAGCCATCGACATCGGTGATGGCCTGGCGGTGGTGTTCAAGGTGGAGTCCCATAACCACCCCTCGGCCGTGGAACCCTTTCAGGGAGCCGCCACCGGAGTGGGTGGGATAGTCCGCGATATACTGGCTATGGGCGCCCGCCCCATCGCGCTGCTCAACTCCCTGAGGTTTGGACCCCTGGACCGGCCGCAGAACCGGCATCTCTTCCACGGTGTTGTGGGTGGCATCTCCTGGTACGGCAACTGCATCGGCGTTCCCGACGTGGGCGGCGAGATCTACTTTGACGCATCCTACAACGGGAATCCTCTGGTTAACGCCATGTGCGTGGGTCTGGTCGAAAAGGATAAAATCGCCACCGCCGCCGCCACCACCGCCGGGCACCTGCTTTTGCTGGCCGGGGCGGATACCGGCCGGGACGGCATCCACGGCGCTTCCGGCCTGGCATCCCGCTCATTCGAGGAGGAGCAGGAGCTGCGCCCCACGGTGCAGGTGGGAAATCCCTTCCTGGAAAAAATATTGATCGAAGCCTGCCTGGAGGCTCTCGCCACCGGCTGGGTGCCGGCGATTCAGGACTTGGGAGCGGCCGGTTTGACCAGCGCCGCGATGGAATCGGCGGCCCGGGGAGGAACCGGAGTATTGCTGGACGTTTCCCGGGTGCACCGCCGGGAGCCCGGCATGACCGCCTATGAGGTTATGCTGTCGGAATCTCAGGAGAGAATGCTTCTGATGGTGCCGCCGAACCGCCTTCCCGAAATCGCCCGGGTATTCAATCGATGTAGGAATCTGCGATCCCGATAAAGGGCCTTTTGAAATCCTCGTCACTTTGAACGACACCGGTCGCCTTTAACAGGCTGCGGTGAAGGGCCCGGCCAAACCCGGACTTGATGGTATCCGAACGCATTCGTGTTATCCTTGCATTAACGATCCCGGTACAGAAACCCCACATGGAGGTTGCCCATCAGAAGGTTAATCCGAATCTGCGTCTACTTTGGGAGGGAGTCTGGTAAGCTTTGGCGAGATTGGGATTAACGGTCCTGACCAGGCCTAGCCTACCAGCAGTAGGCTTACCAGGAGGACAATAATCCCAATAATGGAAACAGCGACCTGCAATTGCAGATCAATGACGGCATCAGGCCTGACCCCAACGACCCCTGCTGTGGGGGCGCGGTCAAAATAAAGATGAGGGTAATATGTCGTTTGCCGTTCCATCTACTTGTACTTTGGCGCGGCGAGCACCAGCCTTATACTATTGACAACCGGAGCCCGATTGCAAGCACATTTTTTCTGTCGCGCCACTTTCTTACTTATCGGCAAACGCCGCCGAATGATTAGCGACTTTTGCCGGGGCTCTGGTCATCCAAATATACGCGAGGGTCCACAATGATCACTGCCTCCCCGGTTTAAGGGGCCACGAGGCGGTAACTGACAAAGGCGAAATGTCTGCTGTCAGGGGACCAGGACGGCACATTGATGGTACCCTGTCCGCCAAACAGGGTGGCGATCACACGCGGCTCACCCCCTTCCGCCGGCATGAGCCGCAGGACCACGTCCTTGTTGGCCGGGTGCCCTTCCACTGAGCGATCAAATGATAGGAACGCGATCCATTTGCCATCGGGTGAGGGATGGGGGAACCAGTCGCCATATTCCTCGTTGAAGGTCATCTGTTCCTCGTTCGATCCATCGGGGGCCATGCGGAAAAGCTTCA
>JADFQT010000208.1 GCA_022561675.1 Chloroflexota bacterium | reverse complement strand
AAGGGTAGGTTCGCTCAGCGGCTGGCGGCTAATGTACACGAGGGGGAGCCTCCTGAGTATTTGGCAGCCGGTATCGACTCCATCCTGAGGCAGGTCAAAGAATTGTGGGGACATTAGTCTCTGTTCTTCACAAGTTGAACACAGAGCAGCGTGAGGCTGTGTTTCACGATGGCAATTCAGCGATTCTCGCCGGCCCTGGTAGCGGCAAAACTGCAACCCTGGTCGCCAAGATATGGCACCTACACCAAACAGAACGCCCGGGGCCACGGGGTATCGCCTGCCTTAACTACAACAACGACTGCGTCAGAGAGATCAGAAATCGCCTGAGGGAATTGGGAGTTATGCAGCGGCGCGGTCTGTTCCTTGGAACAGTGCACAGCTTCGGCCTAAATATTGTCCTCCGACCATACGCAGCCCTGACATTGGACCGCTTCGAAGGGGGTCTTAAAGTAGCAGCGCCGGGAGTGGCGGATACGATACTGGAACAGACTTTATCCGAGATTCGGCCCGACCAAGATGCTCGTTATTATGGCCCGATACTTACCCGTTTTCGTCGGCGATTGGCCTGTCGAGAAGATGTGTCTGGATTTGATGATGATGATCCCAGAATCAATCAAGACTATGTAAATCGGCTCCTACAGGCGGGGTTGGTCGACTTCGAACTGATGGTTTCCCTAGCCTTACATCTAATTGAGGAGCATGCATGGGTCCGGGAACTAATTACTGCTAGGTTCCCATGGATGTTAGTGGATGAATACCAGGACCGTGGTGGCCCTTGGACAGAATTGTGACCACTCTGGCCGAGCAAACCGACATCAAGATATTCGCTGTTGGCGACCCGGACCAGACGATCTATGGGTTTACTGGGGCTGACCCAATTTATCTCACCAAATTGTCTGAGCGGGAGGACTTCCAAGCCATTCGGCTTCGGTTTAACTACCGGAGTGGGCGGCGATTAATAGGGGCAGCAGAGGCAGCTTTGGCGCCCGAAGAACCGAGAAGCTATGAGCCGAATCCAGAGCAGAGTGACCTAGGTGAAGTATATTTCCACGAAGAAAATTAGTCCATCGAAAACCACGCAGAGATATGTGTTCGGGAAATTATACCCAAATTACGGGCTGAAGGCGTGCCATTAGAGCAAATCGCTATTTTGTATCGTCAAAGGGGGCAATTAGTTTATTCTTTGGCTGACGAATTGAGTAGGTTTGACATTCCCTTTCTAGCAGAGAGAGATGACACCTATCTAGTTCGCCACTCATCCGATGGCTTCAAGAATGTGCCTCATGGGCAAGTAATTCAACCGGGGCATCAGAAGTATCCTTCGATTCCTTGATTCATCCACTACACAATCTTTTGGTGTCCGCGGGTTTGGAGGATCAGGGTCGACCCTCACTAGCGATGCGTTGCACGCTGTTCTCCGCTCTCTCAGGACATCTCGATCCTACGATGCCGCTAGGGGACTGGATTAACCAGTTTGAAGTTTCGACGAACTTGTTGCACGCTTTGAAGAACGCCGATATCTTCGCGGATGACCTAGAAGCGGTTGAAGCACTGGTGGAAGACGCCGCTAATGGAGGCCGTCTAGCTGGACACCGCCTCGAAGACTTCGCAAACTACGGTCGAGTCAAGGGTAACGTAGTGTTGACAACAATGCACAGCAGTAAGGGCCGGGAATTCGATGTGGTCGTCCTCCCTGGCCTAATTGAAGGCCTGATTCCTAGGCGGCCCTGGGAGCGAACAACTAGGCAGTACCAAGAACCAGCTAGGCCAGTGTTGGGTGAGGACAGAAGGCTATTTTACGTAGGGTTCACCAGGGCCCGTCGCATGGTTTTCCTCATTTATAGCGAAAGTTACATAAATCAAAACGGATACCTTGTGAACCTGGGCCGATCGAGATTTGTAACTGAGATTGGTGCCCAACTGGCTGACTCTTGACAAACTATAGCCCAGAGAACAGACCATGAGCCTGATAGAAGACTACCTGCCGATCGAGACGATCAACGCCGAGGCTTCATGGGAGAAGAGCGTTCGCAAGAGCCACATTCCACTCTACACCTCTGGTGGGCCAGGCGTCCCCTAGCGGGTACCGGCTTGTGGCGCATTGGTCCCGGCCCAAGCCTCCAAACATGGCCCCAGCCCCAAGAGCGACTTCGTGTCCCGATTATGCAAGCACCCAGGCGATGCCAGAGCAAAAACACATCCTGGAAGAGGTCGATGTATTGGAGTAGGAAGGAACGTTTGGCGCATAATGGCTCCCGGTCGATCCGGTCCATTTCAAAGGTAATGGCTTGTTGGCCGGAAATAGGCGCAGCCATAAGGGTTCACCCAGGCTGTTGCTTGGGTGGATCCTTTAACAATCGGTCTTTTTTCATGAACCCAAAAAAGGGAGGTCCGGATACGGACCTCCTTTGAGCCACTTTTTGTAGCTGAGCGGAATCGCTAGAAATCAGGTAAACAATCGACCCGATACTGTTGGCGAACCCAATGAGGGGAATTTTCGGTCCTGGGTTAAGTTAGAGGGATGTTGATGCGAGGTGAGGTGGAAGATGTCGCTCAAGCCAGGACCGATTCACCCTGTTCCAGAAGAGACCATTCGCGTGGCGGGAGCCGCCTTTCCCAAGGGCAACTTATACTTGACCCTTCGGGATAAACTGGGCCCGATTTTTGACGATGAGGATTTCGTTGGTCTGTTTCCCAAGGACGGTCAACCGGGGCTGCCGCCCTGGCGCCTGGCCCTGGTGACCATCCTGCAGTTTCGGGAGAACCTTTCTGACCGTCAGGCCGCTGAGGCCGTCCGAGCCCGCATAGACTGGAAATACCTGTTGGGGTTGGAGCTGACCGATGCTGGGTTTGACTTCAGCGTGCTCAGCGAGTTTCGCACTCGGCTACTCCAGGGGGGTGTTGAAGCCGTGTTGCTGGAGAAAATGCTGGACCGGTGTCGGTCCCTAGGTTTGGTTAAAGCCAGGGGCACCCAGCGGACCGACGCTACCCGGGTCCTGGCGGCTATTAGAGTATTGAACCGGCTGGAGCTGGTAGGTGAGACGATGCGAGCCGCCTTGAATGAGCTGGCTACGGTGGCGCCGGATTGGCTGCGTGATGTGGCGCCGGTGGAATGGTATCAGCGCTACAGCCGGCGGGTTGAAGATGACCGGCTTCCCGAGAGCCAGGAGAAGCGCACTGCTTATGCCCAAACGGTGGGAGAAGACGGGTTCAGGCTCCTGGATCTGCTCCAGGGGCCGGACGCGCCATTTGGAGCAGACCAGCTACCCAGGGTGGAAGCCCTGCGGCGGGTCTTGGAGCGCCACTATCAACGCCTGGAGAATGAATCTGAAGGAAACCAGCACCTTCAGATACGTTTCAAAGCCAATGGAGAGTTGCCGCCGGCCGCTGAGGGCATCGAGTCTCCTTATGACCCGGAGGCCCGGTTTCGCAGCCGGCACGAAATTACCTGGACCGGCTATCAGGTGCACTTGAGCGAGACCTGTGACCCCGATGAAGTCCATTTGATTACCAACGTGGAAACCACCCAAGCCACGGTGCATGAGTCGCGGAAAACCGAGGCCATTCATCAGGCCCTGGCGGACAAAGCCCTGCCGCCGGAGCAGCACCTGGTGGATTCGGCCTACGTCGACGCCGAAGTGCTCATCAGCAGCCGGGAGCAGTTCGGTATTAGCCTGGTCGGTCCGGGTCGGCCGGACATCAGCTGGCAGGCCAGGACGGAGGGGGCCTATCATCGCTACTGCTTCGCCATAGATTGGGAGCAAAGGCAAGTGCGCTGTCCCCAAGGGAATCAGTCCAAAGTCTGGCAGGATGGCTCGGATCGGTACGGCCCACGCATCCTGGTCACCTTCGACTCCGATGACTGCCGGAATTGCCCGGCCCGCTCCTTATGTACCCGGGCCAAGGACCAACCGCGGCGGCTGCGAATCCAACCTCGCCCCCAGTATGAGGCCCTGCAGGCTGCCCGCCAACTACTAACAACGGAGGCTGGTAGGAAACTCTACAATGCACGGGCTGGGGTGGAGGGAACCATCTCCCAGGGAGTAAGGGGCTTCGGCCTACGCCAGAGCCGCTACTGGGGTTTGGCCAAGACCCATTTGCAACAGCTGGCCACCGCGGCGGCCATCAATCTGGACCGACTGGGGGCCTGGTTCGAGGAACGTCCGCTGGCCAAAACCCGCGTTTCGCGTTTTGCTAGGCTCGCACCCTTGGCCACCTAGGTTCGCCAACAGTATCCGGCCCTTTTTTTGATTTGCGGCAGTTGTCGGCCTAGCTGGTTGCTCAGGTACAAGCCAAATGAGCGATTAAACTTTCAGTCAATCGCATGGACAATTCCGAAAGACTCGCTAAGTCTTTCCTCTTCCAATAGTTCCTGAATTACGATATCCAATACCTCGGTAATACGTCTCCCAGTCTTGCTAAATCCAAGTTTCCTGGCCGTCTCGACCACCAGCTCGCGGCGCGGTGAGCCGAACACAGCTTTAGCGGTGGCATATACGATGGCTCTCAGTTCTGTTGGTGGAACATGCTCGATATTCCCATCTCCTGGACGTCGAGGCTCGCGATGCATTTGTTCGTCACGAAGCCAAATGAAAGTACCATCACTCCGAATATGCCCCCCACTCTGGGCGAGCGCAAGAGCATGCTTGACATGCTCCCGGGTACTGCCCTTTACTCGACCCAACCCATAACACTGCCTCAACCGCTCAACGACGACCTCCTGATGCACAGGGCCC
>JADFQT010000207.1 GCA_022561675.1 Chloroflexota bacterium | reverse complement strand
GGGGTCGACTACCGCGGGGGCTCAACCAGCCGGCCAGGCCCTCGAGCAGTAAAGCAGTTGGCATGCTGGCCGGTTCCCTAAACTAAAGCCCAAGTGAAACCCCCAGCGGTCGGCATGGCTTTCGTATTACATCCCATCTTTTTTCCGATATAGAGCCTGGGATTAGCGCCGCCCTGGAGTCATGGGAGTGAACTCGTGGCTTACCTCCGCGCCGAAGCGCAGGTGTCATGCGGATCGAAATAAACCAAAGAGATAGGTGCCAGCTCCGTCTGGTGTTGGTTGTTCCTTGTTGGTGATCGGCTGGCCGCGTTTTCAAGCTGGAGCAAGACATGGGGAAACAACCGCGAGACAAATGGCTCACGATTAACGGGCTAAGTTTCCACTATCGGGACTGGGAAGGTGGCGGGGAGGAGATAATCCTGCTGCACGGGCTGGCATCTACCTGCCACATCTGGGACCTGGTGGCGCCATTATTGGCCCAGGACGGCCATCGAGTGGTGGCGATGGACCAGCGCGGGCATGGAGCCAGCGCCAAGCCGGCGCAGGGCTATGACTTTGAGACCATGAGCCGGGATCTCGCTGGGCTGATTAAAGGCCTGGGCATGGAGCGGCCACTGATTGTCGGACATTCCTGGGGCGCTGACGTGGCGTTGGAGTTCGCCGCCGCCAACCCAGAGGTTCCCAAGGGGCTTTGCTTCGTTGACGGCGGCATGATCCAGCCCTCGGCCCGCTACACCAGCCTGGACCAGGCCAGGGAGCAGATGGCTCCACCGATATTCTCCGGAGTAACCCTGGAAGCGTTTACCCAGCGAGTCCAGTCCCGGCTGGCATTAACACCAATGAGCCCGGGAGCCGAAGCTGCGGTACTGGCCAACTTCGAGGTTCTGCGGGACAACACCATTCGCGCCTGGCTAAGCCGGGATAACCATTTACGGATCATCGATGCGCTGTGGCGCCACCATCCGCCGGAATTGTACCCCCAAGTAGCGTGTCCGGTTTTGCTGATGCCCGCCCGCCAACTGGACAACGCCGATGCCTCAGAGCGGCGCCGCAGGCGAGAAACGTCAGTGGCCCAGGCCGGCAGCCTGCTCCCGCGGGGAAAGACAGTCTGGCTTGAAGACAGTATTCACGATGTCCCCCTCCAGCGACCGGAGCTGGTCGCCGGCATCATAAGAGAGCACGTGACCGCTGGCTACTTCAGCTAGAATTCGCGTCACCAGCCCAGCACCGGTCCGAATACGCTAGCCGGATTCCTGGACGCATTGTTCCAGCAAATCCAGGGCGGCCCTGGCAAACTGCCACATGTTGGCTTCCCGGTCACCGTGGCCGGTTTCCAAAGTAATGGATCGCTCCACCGGGCCGGACACCGCTATACAGGAGTGGCCCGCCGCGTCGCCATAGCGGTTGCCGGTGGGTCCACTGGCTCCCGTCTCACTTAGCGCCCAGGTAGTCCCCAACGCCTCCCGAACGGTGCGGGCGTTCAGCATGGCGTAGGGCTCGCTGCTGGCCCGAATTCCCTCCATTGCCGGGTCTGGAACCTGGAGTAATCCCCGCTGGGCAACCCGGGTGTATACCACCACCCCGCCCACGTAGTAGGCCGATGCGCCCGGCACGGCCACCAGGGACGCGGAAATCAGCCCCCCTCCCGCGGATTCAGACACCGCCAGGGTTTGCTGCTTACTTTTTAGCAACGCCCCAACCGAAGCGGCCATGGATGTTAATTCCGGCATGATCCCCTCCCTTGGTCCATATTTTTCCTGAATTGGCAACCCAGCCAATGCGCGAATCGGGAATTGTTCCCAAGGCCATTCTAACGCACCTGGGAACCCTTGCGGTTGGCAAGGGTACGCAAATTTTGGCGCCCGCGAATACACATAGCATATAGAATGTTGTCTTTCCGAGTTATCATGCCCCGGCAGGACGCCACCGAGAGATAAAAATGGGTTCAGTGCCGGCTCATGGTGAGGTTGTCGAACCATGAGCGGGTGCCTGGGCCCTTCGTCCCGAGCCGGTCCAACGGCGGACGGGCTATTTTTAGAGCAGCCGGAACATATGAAGGCGGGGAATCTAAGATATCTCGGTCGCGGAGTTTATCCTGAGCTGAGCCAAAGGGCTCCCCAGGATTGACATGGGAAATGCCCTGGCGATCTGGGTTTCCAACGGCAATACATACCCCTGTCAGGGCCTTTGCCGGGAATACCCGGTTGGCGCGGGTTTTCGCCGCACCGGTTTTTACCTTCTGCGAGCTGGTTCGGGAAAGAACGCCCTGCTTCTCCGGACTGAAAAGAGGTGGACCAAATTGGTCCACCTCCAGTTTTAACCTGTTCGGGCCTCTTCCCCCGGGAAAGCACCGGGCGGAGGAGCGGCGGGATACCGGCTGCCTTTTCGGCTACCCGGCCATCTCTTCATCCTCTTGTCCGCTTTCAACTATCGCCGAAATCCTGGCCTGAAGGCTATCCTCATTTATTTGAGGCGAAATACTGGCCTGAAGGCTGTCTCCATTCATTGGAACGGACTTCATGTTCAGCACCTCGCTGGGCGGGGCGCTCTCGAGACTGGGCTGGGGATTGAAGAAGGACTGATGGGGAGGCTGCTCAATGGCCTGCGAAGCGGCATCGTTGAGGAGCTGAGCATCCTGGCCAATCCGCACCGCCACCTCTTGAAGCTGTAGGACTCGCCCCTCGATTTCTGCAGCAGAGGACTCACTCCTCTTGGAAAGCTTGGTCAACGCACCGTACATCTGATTGACACTATTTTCGATTTCGCCCACCGTCTCCTCAGTCTTACGGAACAGGCGGTTAGCCAAAAGAAAGTAAACCACGGAGAGACCGATCGCGACAGCCGCAATAGCTACCGAAGCGCCGGCGGCGATCAAGGTAAATAATTCCGACAGAGAGAGTGCTTCCATAATTACCGCTCCTTATCCGGTTCGAGTTTCCCGGCTCGAGATTAATGGAGAAACCCTCGGGTACCCGTTTGCCTTCGCGGCCCTAGCTGAGTCAACAGCAGGATTGGTCCCTAGCAAAACTTTGTTCAAGCATTAAGCCTGACCCGTTCTCGCGCCGGACCATGATTTGCCGCTCCCTCGGAGATTAGCCCCGGAACTTCGTCCCGGAGTGAATCCGGTCGGTTTGGCAGGCCCAGCCTGTTCACCTATCAGACGCCATGAACCGGCCGGAGCAGACCAAACTTGGGGCCGTTGGAGAGTATGTTATAGGGAATTAGGGGGTATGCAGGTTAAGGCGCATCCCCTAAAAGTAACTATTCGGAGAAAATACGGTGAACATTGACCCATGTGCCGACCCATGCACAGGAAAGAGCGGCTGGCCAAATGGAGATGTTCGCTCTAGGTTTCACCGGCCAAGCTCCGGTGAAACTGATTCTGAAATCGACCAATCCGAAAGAGGCCGAGGTCGTGGCGGCTACCGGCCTGCTGAACCAGGTCGGCCATTATCTCCCCGACCACGCTGCTGAACTTGAAGCCATGCCCGGAAAAGCCAGCGGCAACCCAGACGCGTTCAAAACCCGCAGGAGCGTCCAGGATAAAATGCTCGTCGGGCGTATTGGTGAATAGGCAGGTCTGTAGAGACAAGGTGGGGCCGTCGGCGTTGGGGAAACACCTTCTAACAAGACCCCGGAGTAACTCCTCATCTTCAGCGTGGGGTTCTCGATCCATGCCGTCCGGGTCTACGGTTTGCTGCAAGTGATGATAGCAACCAACTTTGAACCCCGGCACGCCATAGATCGGCAGCCCATAAAACCTGCCCCCACTCTCCTGCAAGTTGAAAACCGGGAACTCCTGGGGCTGGAACTGTTGAGGGTGCCGAGGCTGGAACCAGGCCACCACCTGTCTTTCCGGCACCGCCAGCCCGGCCAGTTGGGGGACCAGCTTGTAGGTCCAGGAACCCGCGCAAACCACCAGCTTTTCCGCTCGATAGGCCGCTCTGTCCGTACGTACCACTACCTCACCGGATAACTCCTCCCAATCCAGGACCTGCTCCCGACCATGGACCTCCGCCCCCGACTCCAACGCGCCGGTAACGTGGGCCAGGATACACTCCTCAGGCAGCAAGAATCCCCCATCGGGTTGATAAATGGCCTCAAACTCAGCAGGCAATCCATAACCTGGAAACCGCAGGTTGACCTGAACGCCATCCAGCTCTTCATAGGGCAGATTGTGAATTTGGCAGGAAGACCTGGACCCCTCAACCAGATCGCTGCCCTTGGGTCCGACGTCGATAGAGCCGGTGGTGATTAGAAGACGGCGACCGCAGCTATTCTCCAGCTGATGCCACAGCTCGTAGGCTCGGACCAATAGCGGCACATAAGAGGGGTGTTCGTAGTAGGCCAGCCGGATGATGCGAGTGACTCCGTGGGAGGAGCCCATAGAGTTGGGGATGTCGTAGCGTTCCAAGCCCAGGACTTTTACGCCCCGGCGGGCCAGGTGGTAAAGGGCGGCAGAACCCATGCCCCCTAAGCCCAGCACTATGACATCGTATCGAGTCACCGTCGGGTCACTGTAGGGGCACTCCAGGGACTTTCGCTGCTCCCCAGTGTCATTGCGAGCCCTTCGGCTGCGCTCAGGATAAACTCCGCGAAGCAATCCCTCCTTACCCTCATGAGATTGCTTCGGGCCTGCGGCCCTCGCAATGACAATCGAAAGACCCTGCCTGCCCAAGCTATGCTACTTCTGCGAATCCCACTTAGGCTTTATTGCAGTGACGCATCTGCAGCTTGAAAACCAAA
>JADFQT010000206.1 GCA_022561675.1 Chloroflexota bacterium | reverse complement strand
GTCCCCAGCAGCAGCAGCCGGCTGTTGCCCAACTCCCTGGCCACAAACTGGAGCAGCAGCAGCGACGGCTGGTCGGCCCAGTGCAGGTCGTCCAGCACCAAGACCAGGGGCTGCTTCTGGGAGGCAGTCTTCAGGAAAGATGTGATGGAGTCGAATAGCCGGAACCGGGCCTGCTCTGGGCTGTCCAATTGGGGAGGTGGCGAAAGGTCGGGCAGGCGCTCCTTTACGTCCGAAACAATTTCAGCAATGTCCGCGGCTCCGGCCCCCATCTCGGACCTTAGCTGGTCCGGTTCCCGTTCCCGCACGTACGACCGAATGGCCTGCACCCAGGGCCAGTAGGGCGGCATGCCCTGCTCTTCATAGCACCGTCCGCAATCCGGCGTAACTGGCCGGTGCGCTTGGTAGAAATCAAGTGCGCCTCGCTAGTGAGGGTGCCGGAGACTCGGTTGCGATTACTAGTCGTGTCGTAAACTCAAGGATTCCCGGAGGGTTGACCACTCCAGGCGGCGGGTGCCGATATACACCAGCAGGTCATCGGTAGCCGGATATAGATCCCCGAATTTCAAGTGGACCTCCTGACCGCGAATCACCCCTACCAGATTTATGTCGTCGTCCAGCAACCTCTTGGCGACGTTGGCATAGGACAAAGGTACAACTGGGGGTTGGCTTATTCGGGTGCTGGCCAAAGTGCCATCCAGACGATTGCTGGTCATGACTTGGGTCAGCAAATTTACCCCCGGGTCCTGCGTTTCCTGGATCAGAAGGTTAATGGCCATCTGCAAAGTGTAAACCAGAGAAATATTCTGCAGGTCTCCAAAAAGAAGTTCATGCTTGGGGCTGAGTACTTCAGCGACTATGCTTAACTGCGGATTAAGGTGCCGGATCACGTGGGCAACAGAGGCGACGGCGCTATCGCTGTTAGGGTCGTCGTAGCCGGTGCCCAAGATAATGGCCTTGTTGGCTGTACCCACCGCCGCCCGATGGTAAGTCTCCGGTTCTAAAGGGGAACCGCGTACGAAGGAGACATTCTTATGGCTGAAGGGAAGGGATTCAGGATGGGCGGCGACTATGACAATGTCGTCCTTTTTATGAATGGGGTCCGAGACAAACTCCTCCACTACCTGACGAACCCGGTCCACGTTGGGAAAGTGGATGATCAACAGGTGATTCTTCGCTTCCAACTTTAACATGCCGATCCGCTCCATAACCCGAAATTCAACGATCCAGTCGACCAACAGACCAAGGGCGCTGGTGAAGGACACAAGTCCGAATACAGTAATAAAGACAATCGTTCCGATTCGCCCGCCCAGAGTGGTCGCCGAAAAGTCACCGTAGCCGATTGTGGTAATGGAAATAATGCTGTACCAGATGCTGTCCCAGGCGGTTAAATCAGGCCGCGCCGGGCCTTCAAAGTAGAAGAAGGTCAGGGCATTCCCCAGAATGCTGACCGCCAGCGCGGTCAACACCAGGACTATCGCCAGGTTTCTCCGCCGCCGGGCCCGTTGTACCAGTATTTTCAAGAAGAGGTACATAGCTCTGAATGCCCCAGTCACGCCATCGATTCAGTTGGTCAGCCCCAAGGGGTTAGGCACGAACAGTTAGGGTCGCCAGCTCTCGACCAAGCCGGCCCCACATATGGAGAGTTCAACCCTGGTTATCGACGTCCCCGCGGTCCCGCAGCTTGATGACTACCAAGCCTGATTGGTGGCCGGGGCCGTCCCATTCGTTGTATCGGTTCAGCAAGTGCTCATGGCTTCGCATTATCCTTTCGCTGACCTGGGGTTCCTGATCCTCGAACCTCTGGCCTAAAGGCGAATCCAAACTCCAATCCCTACTTACCGAGCATTCCAGATTGGCCCGGCGGCATACTTGGAAGTACTCCTGGCTTAACTTGCTGAATTCCCTTTCGTTTCTGAAAGGAATTGGGGTAAGGAAGAAATCCTTCGAAACATACAGCCCTAGCTCGTTGTCAAATATCTGCACCATGTCCGCGTCTGGAATCCATCCCTCCAGGGCGAACAACAGGTTCTCCGGCACGTCTTGGGGAACGCGATGGTAGTAGAATTTCTCGGGAAACTCCACCATTCTCACCTCTATGAAAATCTCAGGCTGGTGGCTGAGGAGCCTCTCGGCCGCGTTACCCTGGAGAAAGAGGAAAGGTATGTTTCCGTTGGTGGCGTCCACCAGAACCGGGGTGCCATCTATATCATAGACCAGCGCCAGGTGTTGCCAGTAACGCATATAGCGCTTGGAAAACCGGAAATCAAAAGTGGTGAGTAGCTCTCGCAGCCTGGTCACCGGTACTGGCGCCCGAGCGTTGTCCCCAGCCAAAACGTATTCAGAATCTAGCCCAAAATTGTCAGTAAGGAACTTGAGCGCTTGGACCTTTTCGGAGCAGATGCCACCAGCGCCGTCTATTATATTCCTAAGGGTCTCGTCGCCGGTCTTGTAGATCAGCTTATCGCCAATAAAGCGCGAGTAGCTCTCGAAATCGCTTTCCCAAATTCTGCGGGCCAGCACCCTGATGAATTTTAGCTTCTGCTCCTTTGAATCCAGTTGCAAAATGGCAGCCGCATCGGACTGGCCGCATTCGGATTCCAGGGTCGTCTGCACGAAAGACAAATAGGCATCGGTGTGCCGGCGCCATTTGCGCTTGTGAAACCCTCGCCAGTTTCGGTCGTACCCGACGTTAGTACGTTCGAGAGTCAAGTCGATCACCGGGACTTCAGTCTCACCGGCGCGGGCAGTCTCCAGCTGGGGAACCTCACCAAGATCAATGGGCTGGTCCATCTGCTTGAAATTAATTCCGGCAAACATACCCATCAGCTGCCCGTTATCGGAACTGGCGTAGACCAGGTCTTGTAAGGCGAATAGAGCATCCGCCGAGCGCTTGGTGATTTTGCCTTCTTGGATCAGCCGGTCGATGGGAGCGTGTAGGAGGTAGCGGTCTAACAACAAGCCCATGGGGAGTAGGGCGTCTTGTGGGTCAATGCGTAGGGCAGCTACCCTAGCGGTTATGGAATCATTAATCTGGAGGATTACAGTTTTCTCGGCTTCCATATGGACTGATGATACCCTCTGCGGCGTTTTATGTCCTCCCGCATTTTTGATCCAGTTTTTCGCTCCGCCGAGCCTCTGTCGTGTCTCCAACCGCCGGCTGATCGCGTGGGCCATCCAGCCTTTTCTGGCATCGCCACCGGCCCGATGTCAGAGAGCCGGAACAGCGGTTATGTTGGAGCCATTGCAATGGACTCGCAATAGGGGTGGTAGGGTGGGAGGCCTGTTTTCTTGCGAAATTGCGGTCTGTACCGCAGCCTGGGATTACAAGAAAATTCTAAGGGTATGGTGTATCTGTGGGCGGATATGGGAAAATACTGCTCATCCCAGCGGGAACGGAGAGCCATTTAGGGGGCGAACGTCTTCGCCTACAATCTTCCCACACGTCGTTCGTTTAGGATAGTTCTCGGTGCAGAGTCAAGAGGTGAGCGTAGTAACCGGCGCATTTGGGTTTACCGGTGCTGCCATAGCCCGGCAATTAGTAGACTTGGGCCAGGAGGTTCGCACCCTTACTAATCGGCTACCCGGTAGCAATCCTTTGGCTGGTGTGGTGCGGAGGTGCCCGGTTGATTTTCAAAACCCGGACCAAATTGCCGAGGCCTTGCACGGGGCATCCACTTTGTACAACACCTACTGGATTCGGTTCCCTCGCGGCCCTTTGACCTTTGACAAAGCTGTGGAAAACATTGGGATTTTAGTCAAGGCAGCGGAACAGGCGGGAGTAGCTAGGGTCGTTCATATCAGCGTCTCCAACGCCTCTCCTTCCTCACCCCTTCCCTATTTTAGGGGCAAGGGACTGGCTGAAGAGATCATTCGCGGGTCCCTAATGTCTCACGCCATTCTACGGCCAACCTTAATTTTTGGTACCGGCGACATCCTCCTAAACAATGTGGCCTGGTTCCTGAGAAAGTTCCCCTTTTTTCCTATTCCAGGCACAGGCAACTACCATGTCCAACCGGTATATGTTGAGGATGTCGCCAGCCAAGCCATTGCTGCTGGTAAGGGCCAGGCAAACCTCGTTGCGGAATCGGCTGGACCGGACATTCTTACCTATCAGGATATGGTCGAACTGGTCATTAAGGGCATAGGCAGTCACTCCAAGCCGGTTCATGTTCAGACGGCTTTCGAGTGCTCCATTGCTTCCGAAAAGATCACTTTGATCAAAAAGATTTAAACCTATTCCGCTAACCGCATTCTTGAGATTTCTCTCATTTGCAAAACCGCCCATAGTCTGAATGAAATTGGTAAAAAAAGCAATCTGGAAGAAGCTGTCCGGAAACGATTGATAGAAACGCTGCAGTAGCCCGACTTCATTGACGATCGGTTGAGTAATATTGAAATAGTTCTCAAAAATGCCTGCGCCTGCGCCACCGGAAAAAGGCAGGGCATCTGAGAAACTGATTAACTCGAGATTTGGGTTGCCGCCAGGATGAATCCCAAAGGCAATCGGCGTCCCACTGGTAGCTATAGTTGCAGCAATGCCATTAAAGGTGACCTCAAAAGAGCCATCTGAAAAAAGCACCAGTTAGAATGTGTTGGAATTGGAGGTACCGAATTCTACAATACCGTTCCATGTGACCGTAAATTTGTCGCTTTCACTCTTGGCAAAAACACCGCCGCCGACAGCCGGATTGAGATCGACAAAATAGGGCGCGATTTTGGGTAGCTCACTAAAAAAATTGTCATTGTCATAAAAACCGTGGGGGTTGAAATCGGCGCC
>JADFQT010000205.1 GCA_022561675.1 Chloroflexota bacterium | reverse complement strand
TCATTTGATAGGGTATGCGCACCTGATTTAGCATCCTACTCCTGAGCTACTACGGCCCACTGACCGATTCCAGGACTCGGGGGCTTAGACGGTATCCAGGTACCAAGTAGTAAACTCCCAACAGTTGGGCCGGGGGGCCCAACCGGGGATTTTTCGGCAGGATGTTTAAATTCTTCTACCAACGAGTTGAGCCATGGAATTCAAAACCACCATCGAGCCATTTCGCATTAAGTCGGTGGAGCCTATTCGTTGGACCACTCTTGACAAGCTTGGGGAGATCGTTTGCGCTCACGCCTTTAGTACTACTTTGTTATGTGAGGTTCAGGGACCGTCTCTCGTTCGAATGGCGGCCTCAATGACCTGGATGAAGAACTCTTCATGTATGGACCTCCTTAAGGCAGCTAAGCTTTGGCGACCCTTAGGGGGGAAAACCCGCCACCGAGGTGGCGGATGGAAACTGCCTGGGGCAGGCGGTGGAGTCGGGCTGAGGCGGCAGGCCATGGTTGCGGCGAATACTGAGGAAGGAATGAGCCATCATGACCAGAGCCACATGCCGGTGCAACCCGGTCCAGAACCTGCCCTCATAGTCGTCCAGCCCCAGTTCTCCCTTGGCATCCTGGTAGAACCTCTCGATTACCCACCGGTTGTGGGCCAGGACCACCTGGTCCTGGAGGCTCAGGGGATCCAGGCCCCAGGCAAAGCAGTATTTGGACTCTCCTTGCTGCCCAGACGAGGGGCGTTGCCCGATGAGCCAACCTGCAGGAGGTAGGGGTTTGCCTCTACGGCCGACCCGGTAAACCCGCACTCGAGTGAACTCCTTGGTCAGATTGCCCTTGCTCCCTTCCCGCCAGGTAATGGCCTGCCAGGCATCTTGGAGCAGTTCTTCCAGGAGAGCGTTGGCCTCTCGACTTGGTATCCGGTCCTCCAGACGGCGGGCCCGTCGTGGTCTACCTTGGCCCTGGTAGGGCGGGGCTGGTTGTTCGCCGGGGTCTTCTTCCACATCCTGGGCCAGGCGGAAGCGAGCAGAGGAGGCTACGCCGACCAGATAGGGGAGTCCTCGGGTCTCCAGGCCATCCAGGAACCGGGGTTGGTCCCCATAACCGGCATCGGCCAGCACCGCCTCGGTGGGCACTCCAGCAGCGATGCCGGCATCGATAAGCTCTAGGGCTATCTCCCCCTTGGTCTTAAAGGAAGTGCCCGCGGGCACCTTCGCCGCGCTAAGCCGTACCTGGTCCTGGGTCCAACCTTCCGGCAGGTAGAGGCGGGCCGTGATCGGCCAATCAAAGCTCCCATCCACATAGTGGGAGGTCACCAGCACCTGACAGTTGTCTACCCGTCCCAGGGTTCCCGAGTACTGCCGCGCCACACCCACCGAATGGGTCCCCTTCTTGGCAAATCCCGTGTCATCGATGATCTGCAGCCCACGACCCAGGCTAGCCTGGGCCACCATGTATTGCATCCGGAGCCGGTCCATCTCCCGGTAGTCCCACTCGGTGTTGGTAAGGAATTCCTGCAGCCGCTGGCCGTTGGTCCCGGCTACCCCTCGGCCCAGGTCCGAGGCTGTCTTACGAGGAATATCCGCCAGGAGACCGGCGGTGTAACGCTCCATCGCATGCCGGCTTTGCCCCCGCGATACCAAGGGTGCATACGGCTGAAGGAACGCCGCCAAATCTGCCGGCGGACTGGGTCCCACTTTAATGACCACCACCCCACCTCACCGCTATCTGGTAGGTACGGTTGTAATCTCTCAAAACCTCTGCCAAATCGCGTTGCTACACCACGACCAGTCGCTAACAAAGTAGTACTAGGAGTGTAGGCTACTTGAAGTCCCCCATACCGGCTAGGGGCTATCCTATACCAATGCCAAGCTGGAATCTGCGTGGACCGACCTACCGGCCTCGACGGGATTCATTCTGGTATTATTTTAGGAGACCGGGATTTTCCCGGTTGTCCAGGCCGTGGACCCTTCTAGCCCGTCCTGGCCCAAAGGTAGAACTCTCTCCTTACCCACAATCTAGGATGTAGCCCAGCCGGTATCGGATATGTCGAGTTATATGGACCGAAGAGTCAAACGTCGGGTCGGGACCGGGCCCCCTCTGACCAGTCGCGCCCTTTTGAGGCGGTAGTGGAACGTCGAGGTAGCAGTCCGGAGTTCCTACGATATGAAGACCTGCCCCGCAGTTTCCACCGCTGGAAATGGCGGGTGTTGCTGGCCTTCGCCTTCTTTTACCTCTTTCTGTACCTGGGCCGATTCAACTTCTGGCCCGTTGCTCCACTGGTTAAAGAAGAGCTATCCTTGACCCACTTCGAAATTGGGTTGATCAACGCTCTGCTGCTGTGGGGCTTTGGGCTGGGGGATTTGGTGCACGGCCGCCTGGCCGAAGCCTACGGCTTGCGATTGTGGGTGCTGCTTGGGGCGTTGTTAACGGTGGTATTCAACTGGGTGGTTAGTTTCGGCACTACAACGATGTCTATAGCCATTCCCTGGGGGATTAACGGTTTCGTCAACGCAGCCTGCTGGGCTCCTGGCATTAGCATGATTTCCCAATGGTGGCCCCGGCGTGACCGAGGCATGGCCATGGGTATAGTTGGTACCGCCACGGGCGGCGCCATGGTGGTCATGTGGTGGATCACTGGGTGGGTGGGCATTGAGTTTGGCTGGCGCGCGGCCTTCCGGTATCCACCTCTCCTAATTCTATTGATGGGGCTGGCCTTCTACTTCGTTTCCCGAGACCGGCCTGCTGATGTGGGGCTGCCCGAATACCTGGAAGAGGACGAGATATCAGCCAAGCCAGAAGCAGTATCCGAAGAGCAGCTACGGGGTTTTGGACCTTACCGGGAGCTATTGTCCAACTCCCGATTTCATTTGGCGTCCCATGTGAAGGGACTGGAAAACGTGGTGCGCTATGGCCTCACTACCTGGGTGCCTATCTATTACTTCGAGGTGGGCGGGCTGTCCATTGAGTCCACCATCCTGCTCACAGTGCTGCTTCCTGTAGGGTACTTAGTGGCGCCGCCCGTCTCTGGAATTATCTCCGACCGGCTGCTAAACAGTGCTCGCCGTCCCATGGTGATAGCATCTTGTCTTATCAGCACCGGGGCTCTAATCGGCATCGCCTTGGCCCCGCCTTCCAACGTTTATCTAGGAGCGGCCCTACTGTTGATCGGTGGTGTCAGCATGGGATTATCGCCGATGTCCACTGTGGCGATAGACATGGCCGGGCGGAGGATGGCCGGAACCGCGGCTGGGTTGTTGGACGCCCACGGCTACGCCTATGCCGGCATGCAGGCCATCATTTTTAGCCTGGTGTTGGACATGGCTGGTAGCCCTTGGCCCATTGTCTTCCTGGCAATGGCCGGCACCAGGGTGCTGTCGGCGGCGATGATGGCCAGAGTGAAGATTTAACGTCCCAAAACGGCGCTAGCAGTTCCAAAACTTGGGGGCTCTGTCGTCGGTCATCGATCCACAGCCCGCTTTGCGCTCTCCAGCACCTTTTCCCGTAGCGATTCATCCAATGCCTTGGAAGGATGTCAGGGCGAATGCCGTCAGTATGTCCGGCAGTAACCAGCCTGTCACCGCCCACTGGAGGTCGACAAATGGGCACGAAAGGGATGAGCGATAATTGGTGTTACACTCGAGGGGCTCGTAATGAAAACAATTGGCGGAGTTGCCCTTGCAGTTACCTTCATTGGACTGCTATTACTTTCGGGTTGCAGCAATGGCGTAATTACCCCGGCACAAACCTCGGTAGCAACTTCAGAGCCTGTGGTGGAGCTTGCGGCGACTGAGCGGGGGCCGACGCCGGACCCTCTCTCGGCGGCTACGCCTTCGCTTCAAACTACCCCTTCGCCGGTCCTCCCCTCCACGCCCCCCAGGCCACCTGCCTCCACCGTACAGCTGGCATCCGGCGACGGACCCAGTGCGGCGGGTTTCCGCGCCAATCCGCAGCGCACCGGTTTCTTTGAGGCGGAGGTTGGGTTGGATTTCGGCGAATTAAAATGGAAGTTTGAAGTAGAACGAGCCTATCAACGGCCAAACCTGCCCAAGTATTCGACCTACCCAGTTGCCAGGGTACAGTCTTCCCCGGCCATTGCGGATGGAGTGGCCTACGTGGGAAGCGACGATCTGCATCTTTATGCGATCGACACTGAAACGGGTCAGCAAAAGTGGCGGTTCCTTGCCCGCCCGGTTGAATATCATCCGGCGGGACCGGTACAGTCTTCCCCAACCATCGCCGGCGACTCTGTCTTCTTCGGAACGATGGCCAACCACCTATTTTCGGTGGACTTAGAAAGCGGCGAGAAGAGATGGCAGTTCAAAACCGGTGGTGCCGTACTGTCGTCCCCGGCCATTGCCGACGGGATCGTCTTCTTCGGAAGCTGGGACAATAATCTTTATGCGGTGGATATGGAGACGGGATTAGAGAAGTGGAGGTTCGAAACCCGTGATCGCATCTGGTCGTCGCCGGCCATCGCTGGGACATCAATTTTCATCGGTAGCGACGACGGTCATCTGTACGCTGTGGATATCGAGACGGGCGTAGTAAAATGGAGCTTCAAAACGGGCGATTGGGTGAGCTCGACCCCTGCCGTCACCGACGGGGTGGTCTATTTCGGCAGTTTCGACAACAACCTGTATGCCGTGGACGCAGAATCCGGACAGGAGAAGTGGCGGTTTGAAACCGCAGGCAGTGTCCACTCCTCACCGGCAGTGGCAGAAGGTGTTCTATACGCGGGAAGCCACGACGGTAATCTCTACGCGGTGGACAAAAAAACCGGCGAGGAGAAGTGGCG
>JADFQT010000204.1 GCA_022561675.1 Chloroflexota bacterium | reverse complement strand
CACGAGCTTCCAGGCGTCGATAATACAGGCGCCCGATTCATCGACTCCCTTGAAAACCCCTCGAATCTTGGCCCGGTTTGCCGGCTGTACCTCGGGCACCTCCGGCCGGGCTTGGACGGCCTCCCGTCCCGGCGGCCGCTTGGGTACGGTGATTGCTAGAGCATTGGGTTTCAGTTGTCCGGTGACCAGGTCCCTCACGGCGCCGACGATGACGAAGGTCCCCTCGGCGACCTCCGGGGCGCCTTCCCGGGAACGCACCACGGTGTCCGGGGTGATGCTGAAGGCGATGGGTTCCGCTCCTTCGCGCCGTGGTTGGATGACGATTTGGGCATCGGTGATAGAAAGCACGATGCCCGGCACATGCCGGTGCCGGGTCTTCCCCGGTATCAGGAAAATCTTGTCAGTCACTAGGCGGCCGTCCACCTCTTCCCGGGAGATGGCTAACACGTCGCCCACCTCCAGGTTGGTCAGGTCCGCTTTCGGGGTGCGGGGCAAGCGTATCAAAGTGTCCTGAGTGATGGGGACCTCAACGTCCTGCCCGCCGGTGCGGATCACCAGAGCATCTTCTCCGATGGAAATCAGCACGCCGAAGAAATCTTGCTGGGGAGCGGATTGAGCAGCAACCGAGGCGGTGGTCATCAGGACGGCCATCGCTGCCACGGCAGCCAGCAAACTGAGTTTCTTTGGAAAAGTCCAAGTGCGCATAATACTGCCTTTAATCCTACGTCCAAGCATGAATCCTCCCCGGATCCTCACTCATTGTCCTCTCGGATGATTGGGGTCATGGAATAATTTGGGAATCAGCCTCGATGATCGCCTAATGCTATTATCGTGCGTTACCAAAATGCGGGCGTCCCTGCGTAGGGTCCGGCAGCAACTGCTAGCCGGTCTTCGCGGGGCGGTAAATCACGGCGACGACGCTGCTGATGACCTCTCCCTCCGGGCTGGTGGCCACAACGTCGATGATGTTGGGCCCTGGTTCCAACTGGGCCGTGGTGGTGAAAGAGCCCAACCCGTCGACTTCCGCCAATACTCCGTTGACGCTGACCACGGCGTCGGCGCCGGTGCGTCCCGATAGCCGCATGCTGGGGTCGGTTACTACCGCGTCGTGCTGTGGCTCGATGATCAGGAGAAAGAAGGGCTGTGGCGCCAGGGCCTGAGGGGTATCGCCGGCCGCCGGGGCAGCCGCTTGAGCCGGCTCCTGGGAAGGCGCCGAAGTATCGCTCTGTTCCGGAGCGGCCGGCTGCACAGCCAGGGCATCGGGTGCAGTGGCCAATTCCGGCGGCTTCTCGGAAGCCGCCCGGGAAGGTGCTGTAGCCGGAGCATCGGCCTGCTCCGGTTGCTGGCCGCAAGCTATGGCGCCCAGTAACAAGCCCACCAAGATGGCGCCGATGACCTTCGAGACTTTCTTCATTTCCCGTTCTCCCTGCGCTTTTCGCGCCCTATTCCTTTAATAAACACCCTATGAGGGGCTAAAGATAGGCCAACCGAGGGTAGTCCCTAAATTCCACCGAAATCTAATTGTATGGCGGCGAAACGGGGACTGTATGTGACCCGGGTCACATTCGGCGGTTTCCCTGCCCTCTGCCACCACCGTCTAAGGGCGGATGGCACTGTTGTATCCCTGAATTGACATCGCCATTCTTAGCCATGCCCTTGCTCGATTAAGCTTGCCTGACGTCTGATTCCATTGTGCAACTTGGCCTACAGTCAAGAAATCACCACGATGGGCGGTAAAAGGGTGAAAAATGCGGTCTCCAAAAAAAAGTAACGGCGCCGCCGCCGCCCAATTGGCGGTAATGAAACCAGCCACTGAGATGGGGTAGATTCAATATACAGAGGTTCCCACGACGTTCAAATTTCAAGAGGGTATCAAAATGGGGGTCTAGGATATCAAAAGAATATCTAATGGGCAATGTTGTTAAGGGAGTTCGGTGAATACCCGCCACAATTTAAGGTGAAAAGATCTACGAAGCCATCCGGACCTATCAAGACTCTACCTGTCCCGCGCGTGGTGGGACGGCAGCGCTCCACTGGGTGCCTCGTGTTATCGCACCGGCGTCATCGCTATCAGCTTGTGGGCATCGGAGTAGCTTCCTCTTTGTCTAAAGAGCTGGTAGCCACCCAATATAAAGACAGCCGCGAAGATGCCCAAGGAGCTCAGCAGCCCCAAATATCCCTGCTCGACGGTCTGATGGATAAAATAATTGTGGGCATGGTCCGGCTCAAGAGGGTATTGCTCTTTCCCCTCGGGAGGGCTCTCCAACAGGTAAGTGTACCGGAATAGGTCAGGTCCGTACCCGATTAGCGGGCGCAACCAGCGAAAGCTCAGATTGTCAAACTCGAACCACGGCCGCTCCCGCATCAGCTGCCACGAAACCCTCCAATGAGTTCCCCTGCCTCCAATGAAACCGTCGAGCACTTCAGTGTTTATGGAGGCAAATCGGCCTGACACCTGACCTATCGTATTTCTCGTGTCGCTGAAGCCTGCAGGTGGCTCCCCACTGGCGTCGTCACCCTTGATCCAGCCGGGCGCTAGGACCACTGCTGCGGCCAGCGCCACTATTATCCCGGCCAGCAGTCCCACCCAGCCCAAGGACCGCCAATTCGTAAGTATGACTCCTGCGCCAATGACTCCCGCAAAGGCTATCACCGCGCCAAACCACGGGCCTTGAATTAGGATAGAGACGCTTCCCATTGCCTGGAGAAAACCGACCGCCATCACCGCAGCCAGGCCCAATACAAGGACCGCCCGGCCGCAGAGGCGCCATCCCAAGAAGATCACCCCGAGGCCGAAGAAGCTTACCACCGCTGCCAGCGTCCCAACCCAAGGACCCCGGCTGAAGGTGAAGGTTATACCTAGTAACTGAACTGCTAGGATCAGGCTCCACAAGCCCGTTACCGTCAGAGACAGCGCCCACGTTCCGGCATTTGTCCGGAACCTTCGACTAAGCCACTTTGGTTCTCGAAGGCTAGCCGCAGCCACACCTAGGGAAATCGGGATGGTCATGCTCATAACGGCGGCCGCAAAAATAGCGTTTCCCATGAACGATGTGACTCGTTTTTGTCCACCCCCTGTCTGTTCGGTCAGGTCTAGAAAATCGTAGCTGTAATGCTGAAGGACCGCGTAACCGGCTACCAAAGTTCCCATGGCGATGATAGCGCCGAGCAGGCGCCACAGCTGTGGCCTGGTTTTCAGATGAGTCGCGATAACACCGAAGATCACCAGGTATGAAGCGACCGTATAGGCCGCGTACCCGTCCTGACCCGGTATTTCACCCCACACACTGGTTTTGAACGACCCGGAAAGGACAGTGCTTAGAAAGGTTGTCCCCAGAAAGAGCCAAACGGCGAAGACCAGCCACCGGGTGGGCCGGTCTCGGAGCCAGCGAGACAACTCGGTCCTCCCCCCAGAAAGGCGTGACACCGTCCACCGGCCTTTGAACTTAGACCAATCCGGCAGTTGCCCTTGGATGGCCCACTCGATGATCCAGAGGGTGGTCATCAGCCCGGCCAGCGTTCGTAAAAGGGCAATTTTGGGTACCTCCAAGTAGGAGATAACCGCCTCGGATACTGCGTAGTCCCGGTCTATAAACGTCAAAGGAACCAGGAACACTAAGAGAAGCCACAGACCTTCTAGGCCGCGGCCTATCCATAACACCAGCGTTGCGGTGGTCCTGGAAGTGGTTATTGCAGTGGCGAAAGCCATCAATTTCTCAGGCCGGAATGCTCCGGTTGGCTTTGATTCCAGTTGATAATTCGACCTTTACTTCGGTTCCCCATGCTCAACTCCCGAAAGGTTTGCCGGGCACTGCCGGAGCATGCCGGCGGCATCCGCACCAGCCGTCCTGCGCGACCCTGTTGGCAAGTGGCTCCCGGTATTTCCTTGGGAAAGGGTGCCCCGACAGATAGACGAGAAAAGGTCAACCTCCATGGGTCAGGCTCTCTCTCGGCTGCGGCCAAGGCACCTCTTAGTACGTTTATTGGTCTCAATCGGTCCTTTGGGCATTCGACGCTCCATGCCGCCCTGTCGCTGTGGGAAATTCAGAAGCCCGGCCGTTCCAACCTCCGATGAGGCAAATTCCCCAAATTGCGATACCGGGGGAACCGGAAGTACACAGGTCCAAAAATCCCAGTGGCCGCTCAAGTATGGAGCGGCCACTGTCGTTAAGGGGATATGTGTCGCCAACTTAAGTTCGTTTTGCCGGTGTCTCTGACGGTCCGGCTTCAGCCATCTTTCTGTTCCGTTGCGGACTCTACTGGCTGACGCCTCGGGGTAGCAAATGTGTCGCGATCTGGGTCCTGGAGTTCCCAATTTGTTTGCGCCTTTCCGCTGCGCCGGTCCCACCGCGCCCCTAAAGTGTTCAATAGAGATAGAACCAAAAGCCGCATGTCCAGCCAAGGGCTCATCCGGTCGAGGTATTCTAGATCGTAACGGAATTTATCGTGCGCATCATCGGACCGGTCGTAGACCTGGGCCAACCCAGTGAGACCAGGGAGGACTTCAAGACGGCCTTCGAACCCGGGGATCTGCTTTTCTAGGGACTGGTGCTCCTCCACGTCGAGGGCCCTCGGACCCACCAAGCTCATATCCCTTTTCCAGATGCTGAGCACCTCCGGTAGCTCATCCAAAGCCGTTCGTCGCAGAATTTTACCGACGCGAGTTACTCTCGGGTCACCATCAGTGGTCCAAGCCGGACCTTTTCGGTCTGCGTCCAGCACCATGGTGCGGAATTTTACGATGGTGATAATGCGTCCGTTCTTCCCAACCCGTTTCTGTCGGTAGAAAACCGGCCCCCGGTCCCC
>JADFQT010000203.1 GCA_022561675.1 Chloroflexota bacterium | reverse complement strand
GAAATATGCTAGTCTTTGAGGACTAGCATAATGGTAACTAACTCAAGATGTATCCCCGAGCGAAGCGAGGGGCCTAAAGTCTCTGGGTACATGCTCCTGACGCCATTGGGTATGGTGTAGCTGCCGTGCTGACTCAGGAGATTTTATGGCCCAGGATTTAGATTCCTCAGTCGCTTCGTTCCTTCGGAATGACATGGGTCGTTTTCAGATAAATTTTCGGTTGGGAGGAGTGGATTGGACACCGCCGCCAAAGACCCCATCAGCAGCGAAACCGCCCCCAGCGTCAAGCCCCGGGTCAAGCAGGAAGCCGACTTCATTTTCCACGAGCTGACCCGCAGCATCTGCCCCGAATGCAAGACGGTCATCGATGCCCAGATCATCATCCGGGAAAACAAGGTCTACATGCGCAAGCGCTGCCCGACCCACGGCTGGTTCGAGGGCATCATCAGCTCCGACGCCGAAATGTACGTCAACTCCATCAAGTTCAACAAGCCGGGCACCATACCCCTGGAATTCAGCACCGAGGTCAAGGACGGCTGTCCGCTGGACTGCGGGCTCTGCCCGGAGCACAAGCAGCATATATGCCTGGCGCTGATTGAGGTCAACACGGGTTGCAATCTGAGCTGTCCCATTTGCTTCGCCAACGCCGGCATCGGGTACAGCCTGACCATGGAGCAGGTGGAAGGGATGCTGGACCGCTTCGTGGAAATCGAGGGAGACCCGGAGGTGGTGCAGTTCAGCGGCGGCGAGCCGACGATCCATCCCCAGCTGCTGGACATGATTCAGGCGGCCCAGGACCGGGGCATACGCCAGGTAATGGTCAACACCAACGGGGTGCGCATGGCCCGGGACGACAAGTTTCTGGCCGACCTGGCCAAGCTGGACCCGGTAATCTACTTCCAGTTCGACGGCCTGCGTCCTGAAACCTACCTGACCATTCGCGGCGAGGACCTGCTGGAGTTGAAGCTGCTGGCCCTGGACCGCATGAACCAGGCCGGGCTGAACGTCGTGCTGGTGGCCGCCATTGAACGCGGTGTCAACGTCGATGAGGTTGGCGCAATCGTGGAGTTTGGGATCAGGCATCCTGCCGTGAAGGGAGTGGTGCTCCAGCCGGTAACCCACGTCGGCCGGCACATTGCCTTCGACCCGATGGAGCGGGTTACCATTCCGGACGTGATTCACGGAATCGTAGATCAGACGGATGGGCGTTTCGTGCTGGAGGATTTCGTGCCGGTGCCCTGCTGTTTTCCCACCTGCCAGGTCAATTCCTACGTGTTTGTCGATGGCGAAAAGGTGGTGCCTCTACCCAGGCTGCTGGACATCGATGAATACCTGGACTACATTACCAACCGCGCGCTGCCCAAGGCGCCCAATGCCGCCGTCGTGCAGAAGGCTCTGGAGGGTTTGTGGTCGGCTTCGGCGGTGGCTGGGACGGAAAAGACCGCCGGCCAGTTTCAGTGCGCCTGCGGGCCGGGCATGGACCTGCCTTACAGCATGGCCCACCTGAAGGACCACGTGTTCCAGATCGCCATCAAGGATTTCATGGACGCCTATACCTTTAACGTGAAACAGGTTATGAAGTGCTGCGTCGCGATCCTGGTTCCCGACGGGCGAGCCATCCCCTTCTGCGCCTATAACTCGGTTGGCTACCGGGAGGAGATTCGGGAGCAGCTGGCTCGAGAACAGGCCCGCGCCCAGATTATCAAAATTGAGGCCAAAATCGAGGGAAGCATTGCGCCTTCCGAATGAGACTCTGGATGAGGCCCAGGCCAAGGCCTGTTGCGCCGATCTGTACCAGTCGGACCTGGCCCGACTGATTCTGGGTGAGACCCTTCATCCCGGCGGACTGGCCCTGACCAATCGCTTGGGCCGTCTCATGGGGATTCAGCGGGATGATTGGGTAGTGGACCTGGCGTCGGGCCGGGGTGTGAGCGCGATGGCGGTCTCCCGCGCCTTTCACTGTCGGGTTGCCGGAGTGGAGTTCAGTCGCGCCGCCACGGCCGGGGCTGCAGCCGCGTCCCGGGCCGCCCCGGTAGCTTCCCAGGCCTGCTTCCTTCAGGGCGATGCCGAGAATCCGCCCCTGGCCTCGTCAAGGTTTGACGCCGTGTTATGCGAATGCTCAATGAGCATATTTCCGGACAAATCCAGAGCCGTTCAGGAAATGCGGCGGTTGCTCCGGCCCGGGGGCAGGCTGGGCCTCAGCGATGTGACGGTGGAGCCGGGCTGCCTGCCCGAGGAGCTGGAGGGCAACCTGGGCCAAGTGCTGTGCCTCTCCGGAGCGTTGAGCGTTAACGGATACCGGCAACTTCTGCAAAATGGCGGGCTTGAGCTCCAGCACCAGGAGGATGCTTCGGTGGAAATTCTCAAGCTGCTGGAGGATTTGGAAAGCAAGCTGGCGATGGTAAAGGCCTGGGGGAGCGGGTTCAGCGCCGGTATCCCCCAAATCGAAGCGATGCAATCGGCGCCGGAACTGCTCCGGCGACTGAAATCGCTGGTTCAAGACGGCAAGCTGGGGTATTGGCTGTTCGTAGCCTGCAATCAGGCCTGATTTATCCGGATTGGGCCGGGATTGGCCCGAGTTACTAGGACATATATCAGGCCAATCCCTCTCGAAAGCCCCCTGTAACTAACGCCGCTGCACTGTTATCATGAAGGTAGCACCGCAATAATGAACAATTTGCCCTATCGGCAGGCCTTTAGACTATGCTTGAAGCTTTTCTCATAACTCAGAAGCTGCTCGCCGTCGTTCTGGTTGGCTACCTGCTGGGTGCTGTGCCCTTCGCTCATCTGGCGGGAAGACTTAGGGGCGTGGATATGTTTCAAACGGGCAGCACCAGGGCCGGCGCCGCCAACCTGTTCTGGAACGTGGGACGCCGCATCGGGCTAGTGGTCCTTTTCGCCGACGCCGCCAAGGGCTCTCTGGCCATTATCATAGCGGGACTGATGGGTATCTCCGGTCCTTTGCTGCTTTTGGCCGGTGGCGCTGCTGTTTTGGGCCATTGGAAGTCGGTATTCACCCGCTTCCGGGGCGGCGATGGTATGGCGGTACTGATTGGAGTCAGCCTGACAATGACGCCTCTCCTGGCCTTTGTATCGGGCATGATCGGCCTGGTAGCCGCGTTTATCGCGATTAAGTCGGCGTTTCGGTCTGCTTTTGGGATGGCGGTATCCTTTACGGTGATGCTGGGGCTGAGCCAGTTCCTGGAGTATTTTCAAGGAGAGCAGGGGTTGGTACTGGCCTTGAGCATTCTCGCCGTCCTGATTATGGCCCACAATATCTTGATTCACTGGCGCCACGCTGGATTGGTGGCCAGGAATGACCTAGGCCTTGATCTGGATCTGGACTTAGACGACGAGGAGCAGGACCATACGCCCTAACCTGCCCGAAAGCCCGCCGGCGCGTCGCGATCCGTCTTTCAACTAACGGGTGGCTATCGCCCTGGTGTGGGAATCGCCCGGCTCGCAGACCGCCGTAAAGGAAAAATCAAGAAGGGGATAATCTTTCTAGGCTGTTTCGCGGGGATGGCCACCCAACCGTCGCCACCCCCTGGCTAGGAATGCGTACGTTGGTGGCTAAGTTTCTACTTGCTGCTCCGTCTCAGATCATCCAGCTCCAGCACCCACCCCAGATTCTCGTCATCCACCGCTTCTGCCGCCAAGGGCGGCTCCAGCTCCACCGCCCGCCGCAGATACTCCAGGCACAACTCCAGACTGTCGGACCTGGAATATAGACAGGCAAGGTTGTAATAGGCCGCAGCGAATTCGGGCGCAGTTTCGATGGCCCTCAAGTAATTTTCCTTTGCGCCGGCGTCATCCTCCAGGGCCTCGTAGGCCGCACCGCGGTTGTTCAGGGTTTCGGCGAAGCTGGGACGCAGTGCCAGAACCGCGTCATAATCCCGCAGTGCCCGCCGGTACTCCCCCAAAGCGTCAAAAGCCAAGCCCCGATTGTTGAGTGCCTCGGCATCCTCCGGCCGCCGCTCTACAACCAGGGTATAGTCGGATATTGCCGCCTCGATGGAGCCCAGAAAATAGTGAGTGCGGGCCCGATTGAAATATGCATCCACATTATCCGGATTACTAGCCACCGCCTTGGAATAATCTTCAATGGCTGCCTGGTGCCGGCCCAACTCATCCAGCGAGGCGCCCCGGTTTAAATAGGCGTTGGACAGGTCCGGCCGCAACTCGATCACTCGCTCAAATTCGGCCACCGCCTCCTGGTGACGGCCAATGCCGGCCATAACCACACCGCGATTGTAGAAGGCCTGCAGAAATGCCGGATCAAGCTCAATCGCTCGGGCGTAGTCTGCAATAGCCTGCTCCGGCTGTCCCAGGTCGTCGTAGGCGTTGCCCCGCTGGTAATAGGCTGGAGCCAGGGCGGGGTCCCGATGGAGAACCTGGGCAAATTGGGCAATAGCCTCGCCCGGCTGCTTTAATCTCATGGAAGTCAGGCCCAAGTTGAAGCGGGAGGCGAGGTGATCCGGCTGCTGCTCCAATATCTCCTGGTAAACCCAAGCAGCTTCCTCATACCTTCGGGCCGCAAAGCAACCGTTGCCGTAGGGCAGCCAAGTGGAAACCTCTGCTGCGGCCTTGGATTCTTCAAGCAGGTTGGTCAGGGTATCCCGACTGCCTTCGGAAAGTTGGCTGCCCCGGGGCCGGGGCGTAAGATAGGAAGTACCGATGGAATGGGCATTAAGAAAGTCGCAGAGTTCTTGAAAAGCCGGATTGCTCTCCCCCATACGCCGCCTCTAAAGTGTGGAGACCCGGCCCGGCTGCATTTCGGGCTGGAGCGAAATCTGTACCAGAGCCAGGGCCGTGTAGTATGA
>JADFQT010000202.1 GCA_022561675.1 Chloroflexota bacterium | reverse complement strand
AAGATACCGCTGGCAAAAACCGCTCCAGCCACTACCGCCAATGCCACCGCCGCCAGCCCGATAGCGATTGGGACGAATGGGATCCGCCGCGCCGCGGCTCTGGGCAAGCTGCGCACCTGGCGGTAGGCCACGGCCCCTTCTTTCTGGATAAAGAACTGCTCTTGCCCCGCTGTTCCGGCAAAATCCCCTTCCGGCCGAAGGGAGAGCGTAACGATGTAGTAGTCTTCTCCATCCTCCTGATCTACCAAATCAAAGACCATTGGAACATCGGAGAACTGTGTCCCATAGTTGCCCGGATTGTCCCTGGCGGTCTGCATCGCCAGCAGCCGCGCTTGTTCCAGGGAAATGTAGCCGAGGGCCTCACCTTCGGCGGTAAAGTCAAACTTGTCTTCTTTTTCGTCCGGGTCTTCGGCCATGATAAGTAATTATAGCTGGGAACCGGCGCGTTAGGTCAATGTCAAAGGCGAGAGACTGGTTACCTGCTCCGCACACCGCTTGAACGCCTTGCTCCCAGCAGAATGGCCGGTGTAGCACAGCTCGCCCATCGGTGGACAAGCCGCCAGCTCCGCCGTACTATTCACGCGTAGTACGTTGGTTCACGACAGGTGTGAGTGAGAATAGCTCCGCACACTGGACTGGACCGGCCGTCAAACACCATTCCGATAATTCTCCCTGAGGAGGTGAACATCATATGACTACTCTAGGAACCGGCAAATAAACCTACACCGCCATCTTGGACTGGGGAAAGCTACCTCCGGGTGAAACTTTCCAGACGGTCAGCGCCGTGGCCACCGATTCCCAGGACCGGGTTTACGTCTTCCATCGCCAGGACCCGCCGGTAATGATCTTCGACCGGGACGGCAACTACCTCAACGGTTGGGGCAACGGCGCGTTCATCTACGCCCACGGCTTTTACATCGCCAATGACCGGGTTTATCTGACCGACCGCAACAGCTCCGTCTGCATCATGTACACCCTAGACGGCAAGCCCATCAAGATGCTGGGGGAACACGGGGTCCACTCAGACACCGGCTGTGAGAAGCCCATGGATCCGGTACCCCGGCCGGCCGGGCCCTTCAACTATCCCAGCGAGATGGTTCCCAGCCCGTGGGGCGACCTCTATGTTTCCGACGGCTACCGGAATGCGCGGATCCATCGCTTTGACAGCGGCGGGCACCTGCTCCAGTCCTGGGGCACCTGGGGCAAAGACGACCCCGGCCAGTTCCATCTGCCCCACAGCCTGCTGGTGGATGAGACCCACACGGTCTATGTCTGCGATCGGGAGAACCACCGGGTGCAGGTGTTCACTGCCAACGGCGAATTCAAGGAGATGTGGACCGACATTCAGCGGCCAATGGACATTTCCGAATATGCCGAGGGAGACTTCCTCATCAGCGAGGGTTCGGTGGATGGCAAGCCCTCCCGGTGCAGCGTGGTGGACAAGCACGGCAAGGTGCTTTCCCGCTGGGAGAGCCGCTCGGCCCACGGCAGCTGGGTGGACTCCCGGGGCGACGTCTACCTGGCCTTGACCGGCGACAAGAGCGTGGACAAGTGCGTGCGCCAGAGTTAGGCTGGCGGGCTCAGGACCCCGCTCGTCGCCAAAATCCGCGTCATAGGAGACACTAATGCAGATAGGGTTGTTTTACCAGATTCAGGTCCCCAAGCCGTGGAACGCGGAAAGCGAGACCACGCGGTATTGGGAAATGCTGGAGGAGGTCTCCTACGCCGAAGAGATGGGCATGGAGAGCGTCTGGTTCGTCGAGCACCATTTCCGCTCCGAGTGGTCTCACTCCAGCGCCCCGGACCTCACCCTGGCCGCCATTAGCCAGCGGACCGAAAAGATGCGGCTGGGCATCGCCGTTACCCTGGCGCCTTTGCATCACCCGTTGCACGTAGCCTCCCGCATGGCCACCCTGGACATCCTCAGCAAGGGCCGGGTCAACGTTGGCCTGGGCCGGTCGGGATATCCCTACCAGATGCAGCCCTACGGCACGGACCTGAAGGACGTCTCCGGCATGTTAGAGGAGTTTCTGGACATCCTCCCCGGAGCCTGGACCCAGCAGGAGTTCTCCTACGACGGCAAGTATTTCCAGATACCGCCCCGGGAGGTGGTGCCCAAGCCCTTTCAGAAGCCCCATCCGCCCATCTGGCAGGCCTGCAGCCAGGACGACACCGCCCGCAAGGTGGGCAAGCAGGGATTGGGTTGCTTGGCCCAGACCAGCGTCGGTCCGGAAAGGGCTCAGCAGATAATCCAGCTGTATCGAGAGGCGATCAAGGACCCGCAGCCGGCAACCCAGGTGGTTTACGATAAAGTGGCCGGTAACACCGTTGGGCTCTGCGCCGAAAATCGCCAGAAGGCCCGCGAACGGGGCGCCGAGCTGATTGACTGGTACCGGCACCAGCAGCGTCTGCGGGATGCCATGGTCTGGAAGGGTTACGACCCGGCCAAGGTGCCGGAGGACTACCAGTTCCACTATCAACGTTCCCAGGGTGACCCGGTGCGGCGGGACGAGACCAGCTCGCTGGAGCTGGTGGAGAGGGGGGACCGATTCTGCATCGGCAATCCCGACGACTGCATCGAGTACATCGAGCGGTACGAGGCGATGGGGGTGGACGAAATGATGCCCCTGTTTCAGGTGGGACCGGTGACCCACGAGGAAGTGATGGAGTCGCTGCGGTTGTACGGCAAGTACATTATTCCCCACTTCCAGCAGAAGGCCAAGAAAGCGCGGGCGGCGGACTAAGCAATTATGCGCAGGAGGGAAATCCCCTATATCCCCCTTTGCAAAGGGGGATATAGGGGGATTTGGATTTCACAAGTTTAATAATGCCTTCAAGGGTCGATAACCGGAGTCCAGTCGCCTGTCTTCGCTCCAGTTTGGACGGGCCGGCTAGCTGCTCAGCGCCTCGGCGAATTCCGGGCGGACCACTTTCTCGTAGGGCTGACGCTCCCTGACCAGCCCAGCGCCGATCAGAATCTCCTGGAGGCCCTGGTATTCCGGTTCGGCCAGCGCCGGATGATTCGGCCAGGTTTCCTGGGCCTGGTACCGCGATATGGCCTGGGCAATCAGCTCCCGCGGCACCTGGTCGAAGAAGGGCGCCACCGCCTCCGCTATTTCGGCAGCCTCACTACCGGCTAGCCATAGCAGCGCCTGGCTGTACCCGTCCATGAAGCGGGACACCAGGTCCTGGTTCTCCGTTAGGAACCGATTGGTCGCCGCGAAGGAGCTGTAAGCGATGTGGCCGTTTTCCGGACCCAGGGCGATGGCCAGGTGACCCGATCCCTCATGCAGCAGCTGCTCCACTACGGGCTCGGGCAGGTGAATGAAGTCGGCCTGTCCGTCGCGAAAGGCTGCCACCGCCTGATCCAGCGATAGCCCGGTCATCAAATTAAGCTGTTCCGGTTCCACCCCGTGCTTGCGAAGGGCGGATTGGAAGGAGGCCCAGGGCATGGGCGAAAATCCCACCGGTATCACGGTGCTGCCCGACAGGCCCTCCCACCGGAACACTTCCCGGAACTCTTCCCGGATTTCTTCAGCAGAGCGCCGGCTCAAAACAAAGAATCCATCCCGGGAGTTGATCTTGGCAAAATGGGCGGGTACCCGCTCCGCCCCCCAGTCGGCGGATATTATGCTCCGCATGATGCCGCTCTGCACGATGTCGGCCGCGCCGTGGTTCAACGCGCTCAATGGGTGAGGATACTGAGATGGGCAGGTGGAGAAGGTCACGTCTAGCCCGGCGCTCTCCAGAAATCCCCCGCCCACGGCAACATAAATCGGGGTGTAGAAAACCGAGCGGAAGGTTTCCATCAGCCTTAATGGGTATCCCTGCTGTGCCATGACCAAAATCCTCTCATTGAACCCTGTTATTGACCTCTGAAAAAATGACTAACCTTGGGTAATTCAAACCCCCCTCAGTCCCCCTTTTCAAAGGGGGATGTAGGAGGATTTCCCCCGACCGTGATTGTCTATGGATTAAGGGGGATTAAAGGCGTCTCTCACAACATTCAAAGATAGTTCTTTTGCGACAAAGCTAGTCCTTTAGCACCTTGGGGCCAGGGTATGACCGGTGTAGTATAGGCCAAATCAACTCTTTACATCGTTACTGGAAAACCAGCAGGGTACAGGAAGGAGTTCACGGTATGGTAGCAGGTCCATTCGCTGGTGATAAGAAGAAGGGCACGTGGGTTCTGGCCAAGGCTGAGAGGCGAATGGTTAACTGGCTGGTACCTAGAGTTCCCCGGGGCCTCGAGACCTACCACCTAACTATGCTAACCATAGTCTGGAGTATCGGTATTGTCATTGCCAGCTTCCTGGCCCGCGAGAACATCCATTGGCTCTGGCTAGTGTCTACTTTTATCGGGCTGCAATATCTGAGCGATGCCCTGGATGGAGCAGTGGGCCGGTATCGCGATACCGGCCTGGTGAAATGGGGCTTTTACATGGACCATTTCCTGGATTATCTGTTCCTTGCCTCCATAATCGTCGGCTACGGCCTGGTCATGCAGGATATCCCCTGGTACTGGTTTATGTCGATGCTGGTGCTGGGCGGAGCATTTATGACAAATATGTTCTTGTCTTTTGCCGCTACCAATGAGTTCCAGATATCGGCTCTGGGCATCGGACCAACAGAAGCGCGTTTGTTCTTCATTCTGGTAAACGCCGGCATCGTACTGTTTGGAACTGCCTGGGTGCAGATTTCGCTGCCCTTCATGCTTGCCGCTCTCACCAGTGTGTTGGTGTGGCTGGTGTTCAAGACTTCAAAGCAGCTCTGGCGCCTGGACATGGAGCAAAAAGCCGCCAGACAGGACACTGTTACCGGAGACCATGCCGGTAGTTAAATCAGGCGATTCATTTTTAAGCAACT
>JADFQT010000201.1 GCA_022561675.1 Chloroflexota bacterium | reverse complement strand
CTTGGGTGAACCCCAAGTTGCAGTCAGAGCCGGGCCGCCGTCGCCAGTATAGCCGAACAAGGACTTAGCGAGGTATTTGATGACAGACATGGCTGCCGGGCGAGACCTACAAACTCGCCTCCGGGACTGCTGGCACAGGTTTATCAACGTCCGCGAGAGGGCCAGCAGCTAGGACCACTACAGTATATGCGGCTCCGGCCTGCTGGTATCTTTGAATAGTATCTATACATTGCTCGGGGGGACCGACATCTCCGCTCTGCTCCCGTGATGGGCTTGGCCCGTGATGTGGAAGAGGGCGTGCCTGATCTCTACTGCCGCCATCGCCCGCCGGTACTCTGCCGAGGCGTAGATGTCGCCAATGACGTCCTCACCCAGGTCGTTGGCCACTTGGTCACATGCGGCCATGATGTTCTCTACGCTGAGGGTTTGGCCGATCAACGCCCGTTCCACCGACGATGCTCTCACGGGAGCCGGTACCAGTCCTCCCAATGCAATGCTGGCTGCGGTGCACCGGTCACCGTCCATGGTAACTACAACGGCTCCCCCCACCACTGCGTAGCTGGAGGCAGGGTGGGCTACTTTGGCGTATTCGGTGCGCTGGTTCGCTGCCAAGCTGGGCACTTCGACCGCCGTCAATACTTCGTTGGGGAACAGGTTCGGCTCGAAAGGTGTACCAAAAAACTCGCTTGGAGACGCAGTGCGAGCGGACTCTCCTGGGCCTTGTATTAGGAACCGGGCATTCAAAGCGGTCAGTACAGCGGGCCAATCAGATGCCGGGTCTGCGTGGACCACATTGCCACCGATGGTGCCCCGGTTCCGCACATGGGGGTCCCCGATGCCTCCGGCCACCTCCGCAAGCATGGAACAGGCATCATTCACATCATGGGAAGAAGCGATGTCCCAATGAGTGGCCAGCGCACCAATGCGCACTGTGCCATTGTTAACTGTAATACCTTTCAAGTCGGCGATGCCACCAATGTCGATCAGGGCCGTCGGTCTGGTCAACCGCAGCTTTAGCAACGGGATCAGGCTGTGGCCTCCCGCGATCAGCTTGGCCCCATCGTGGGACCCCAACAGCTGAATGGCTTCCGATACCGAGCTTGCTTTGTAGTAATCAAATTCTGGAGCGAACATACTTTACTCCGGGTGGTTGCAGTCGCCATAGGGCCATTGTAGCATCCGGCTGACCTGGCATAGCTGAATGCTTTAATCCCTGTGGCCCATGTAATCGCCCACGGCCTGCAATACCTCGGGGGATAGTCGGACCCACCTTTCCTTGCTACCCTTCCCCACCACCGCCACCACTGGTCCATAACGCCGCCAGAAGTTCGCGTGATTCCGCGCCTGGGTGCATGCCACCGCCGCCTCAATACGTCCATGTGAGCCAACATGCCTTCGTTCTTCCCGGTGGTCATATGAGGTTATAATTCCCCAAGCGTCCGGATTCATCTTCGGATTCAGAAGGAGGCGGTTATGCCCATCGAACAACACGCACCGGAACTAGAAGGGATAGTGTCGGTCAACCAAGAAATCCTCGAGTTGGCTACGGGCTTTGGTGGCGAGGCCGGTCCTGCGGAGGGCCCCCTGTGGTGGGAGGAGGATAAGCATTTAGTGTTCAGCGACATTGGAAATAACCGGCGGATGAAGTGGGTGCCTGGTCAGGGGGTGGCCCTGGTTAAAGAGCCTACCAACTTTGCCAACGGCCTAACCCGAGACTGCCAGGGAAGATTGATCGCCTGCGAGCATGGTACCCGCCGGGTTACCCGACAGGAGCCCGATGGCAGCATCACCGTCGTAGCCAACAACTACCGGGGTCGGCGTCTCAACCGTCCCAACGACGTGGTGGTCAAATCGGACGGGAAGATTTATTTCACCGATCCGGGCTTCCCCACTCCGGGGTTGGACCTGGACTTCAACGGCGTATACCAGGTGACCCCCGACCTGGGCACTATAACTCTGATTAGCTGGAATTTTAGCCGCCCCAACGGCCTGGCCTTTTCCCCCGATGAGGGGGTCCTGTACATCAACGATACCCGCCGCAGGCATATCAGAGCCTTCGACCTGGAGCCCAACGGTATGCCGCTGATTGCCACCGACCGCATATTTTGCGACCTGGGAGGCGAACGGCCGGGGAACCCGGATGGCATGAAGGTGGATATTGAGGGCAATGTCTACTGCGGCGGGTCCGGCGGAATTTGGGTAATGGACCCCCATGGGAAGCACCTGGGTACTCTCGTCCACGGCGCGCCGGGCACCACCAACATGGCCTGGGGAGGTGAGGATTGGAGGACTTTGTACTTCACCACACGTCATACGCTGGGCAGCCTGCAGATGAAGATACCCGGGGTAGCCGTGCCCGCCAAAAGATAATTGAGCCCGGCTTGGCTTGATAAGTTTCGACAACAAACTCTTTATCATCCAACCGTATCAACCATCACTAGAGATTTCCAACCAAGGAGGTGAGTTCATGCCAAGAATGACCGGTGCGCGATTCATGGCGGAGACGATGAACGAATACGGCGTGTCCCACGTTTTCTATATGCCAATGATTGTGACCAGGGCGCTGATGGAGATGGAGAAGGTGGGTATTCGACGGATAATGACCCACAGCGAAAAGGCCGCGGCGTATATGGCCGACGGCTACGCCCGAGCGGCCCACCGTCCCGCGGTATGCATGTCCCAAAACGTGGGAGCCGCCAACCTGGCCGCCGGGTTGCAGGACGCCTATCTGGGTTGCTCTCCGGTGGTAGCGATAACCGGTAGAGCGGCAGCGATGAATCAATATCGCAACCATTACCAGGAGATCGACCACGTCCAACCCTTTAACGCAGTTACCAAATACAATGCCATGGTAGACAGCACCGACCAGCTGCCTCTGCTGCTTCGCCAGGCCTTCCGGTCGGCAACGTCCGGCACACCCGGCCCGGCGCACCTGGACCTCCAGAGCAGCAACGGAAGCGCGATTGTGGACGCGGAGGCGGATCTGGAGGTAATAGTAGAGGCTCCTTTCGCCCACGTTCCTCCATTTCGGGGGGAGCCGGAAATGGAGATGATACGGGACGCTGCCAGAGTTTTGACAAGCGCCCGGCGCCCGGTAATCATTGCGGGTGGGGGAGTGACCTCTTCCCAGGCTCAGCGAGAGGTGGTGGAGCTGGCCGAGATGCTGTCCATTCCGGTGGCCACTTCCCTTAACGCTAAAGGGACCATATCCGATGACCATCCCCTGTCCGTGGGCGTATGCGGTACCTATTCCCGCCGCTGCGCCAACCAGGTAGTCTCGGAAGCGGACCTGGTTTTCTTCATCGGGAGCCACACCGGCAGCCAGGTAACCACTGGATGGCAGATACCAGCCCTCGGGACACCGGTCATACAGCTGGATATTGATCCCGCTGAGTTAGGGCGCAGCTACTCAATTCAGGTGGGCCTCCAGGGAGATGCCCGAGCTTCGCTGCGCAAATTGATAGAAGCCATGGAACCGCTGGGGCCCCGTTCCGAGTGGGTCGCCCGGGCGCAGGAGCTGGTCCTGGACTGGCGAGAGTCGGTGGCGCCGCAGGTCAATTCCGATGCCTCCCCCATTCGGCCGGAACGGCTATGCAAGGAAATCACCGAATGGATGCCCTCCGATGCCGTCCTGGTAACGGACACCGGCCATTCTGGCATCTGGACCGGCACCATGGTTGACTCGAAGACCCCGGAGCAGATGTTTCTGCGTTGCGCCGGCTCTCTGGGCTGGGCCTTTCCGGCGGCCATGGGGGCCAAGTGCGCCCTGCCGGACCGCCCGGTGATGTGCTTCACCGGTGATGGCGGCTTTTGGTATCACCTTTCAGAGTTGGAGACCGCCGCCCGGTACGGCATCAACACGGTGACTGTGGTCAACAATAACCACTCTCTTAACCAGGAAAAGCGCGGCAATGAACGCTATTATCAGGGAGAATCCGGAAACGTGGACGAACTGTGGGTTTTTCCGGATACCGACTTTGCGAAAGTCGCGCAGGACATGGGGTGCTTCGGAATCCGGGTTGATCAGCCCAATCAAATTCAGCCTGCCATCGAAGAGGCTATAGCCTCGGGCAAGCCCGCCGTGATTGACGTGGTTTCAGACATCGAGAGTATCGCCGAGCGGGCCTGGACCCCGTAATGCCTAACTGCCGTACTGATTCATGAGGTTTTACGGGCCCAGGATTTAGATTCCTCAGTCGCGGAGTTTATCCTGAGCCGAGCCGACCTTCGGGGCCAAATCAAGTAAAAATATCGGGGTCGCGAGCAGGTAAAGGCGATATCGGCGACCTGTTTTGATACAATTGGGATACTTGCATTAGACGGAAGTATGTTTTCCCCTATCGGAGGTGTTCAAGAATGGACAACCTCAGTCGAAAAGAAATTCTCCTTGACCGCGAAGGATTCCGATATGGTCTACATGAATTTGTGGCCGCGGTAGAAACCGCGTGAGCCTCTAATATCAGTTCTCCGAACATTAGCACTTGGTCTCCCGCCAACTTATGGAACCGCTCCGTCGCCTCTTACAAGCAGGGCTCGCCCCGTTCCGGCGTATCCACTCCGTATAGTCTGACCCGACTCTCCGAACCGTCCCGGTTCCTGCCGGAGACGAAGGTGTCCCCGTCTATGACTCGCTGCAGAGGATAGAGGGTGCAGTGGAAGCAACCTCGCCGCTCCCCGAAATCCTCGTCCTCGAGACCACCCTAGGCCTGGAGGCCGGCCACCCCTGGACGCGGCTTTTGTGGCAGTTTGTGACACCGTTCTGATGGCACTGAAGGGAGAGCGCAGGAGTCCCTTACCGACATTGCTCTCCGATTCGGCGTCTTGAGCCTAGAGGCGCAGAATCAATGCTTCTAAGGGACGCGGGCAGTGCCCGTTGTGCCAGGTAGGAGCCA
>JADFQT010000200.1 GCA_022561675.1 Chloroflexota bacterium | reverse complement strand
GTGGTGTTTTTGGCGCGTATCAGGCCAGCGCCCAAGAAGGCGAAGCCAGCCTGCATGAAGAACACGAGGAAGGCTCCCAGCATCCAAATGGTGTTTGAGCCCTGGTTCAGCTTATCCGCATCTGAGGTAATCCCCTGGGCGAAGGCAACGTTGTAGCCCGCCAAAATCCCCGCCGCCAAGAGACCTGCCATCGCCAAGAGCAATATTCTGCGTGACATCCGATCCTCCTGTGGGTCGTTTTGGGGGCAGTGTAGGACCCCGGTGTTACGGCGGGGTTTCAGTCCCATTAAATTTTTGTTACCAAAGTGTAAAAATATTGTTACGGTAGGAAGGGAGTAGGCCAGGGGCACACCAAAAATGCCCTTCGCGTCAGCGAGGGGCGCCTATCCCGGGGAGCTTGCAGGGGTGGTGAAGGCCGGTGACTATAGCGGTTTATGCGGAACGGCCGCCAGTTCCGCGGACCGCCGGCTGAATCATGCCGAGACTACTATAAAAAACTATCTCAAAAGGTGGTTCGACAGGCTTTCAAGTAACTGTCGATTTTCGTCGCAGTTACTTGCCCATGTACGGTCCGAATTTTCGGACATAACGCTGCTCACCAAGAACGGATAAATAACACCGCCCGTTCGTCCTGAGCCTGTCGAAGGACGGCCCACCCGGAATACAAGTATTTTGAGATTGTTTATAATCAATCTCAAGTTGAAGGGGAGAAGGCGAGCGAAGCAGTAACTCCGGTTGCGGAAGGGGTTACGGGTCTGAGCCGGGCACCACCAGAATCTGCTGGGCCACGTTGTATCCGAGGGAAACCTCCCCCTGCTGGGTTTTTACCGTCAGCACACCCCGGTAGGGTGCGGCTTCCAATACTGTGATCTGGTGCTCAGGAACGATCAACGACTCAGCCAGAAAGCGGAGCAGCTCTTCGTCCTCTTCCGGTACCCGCTCCACCAGGTAGGCCGTTCCCGTCGCGGCGGCATCGAGACGCAAGGCGTCGCTGGGAACCTTGGGTTGGCCGGTGCCGGGAATTGGCCGGCCAAAGGGCGATTTTTTGGGATGACCCAGGCATTCCATCAGCCGCGTTTCCAGGTCCCGCGACATGCCATGCTCCAGCTGGTGGGCCTCGACGTAGGCCCGGTGGAGATCCATTCCCAGCAGCCTCACCACCAGCCACTCAGCCAGGCGATGACGCCGGGCGATGTCCTCTCCCCCCTCCACGCCGCGCCGGGTTAGCCGAATCCGCTTGTCGGATCCAATCTCCACCAAGCCCTGTTTTTCCATCCGGCGGACCATGCCGGCCACCGACGGAACCGAGGTTCCCAGTCCTTCGGTGGGAGGCAGTTGTTTCAGGTTATCGGTCAGCTGGGTGACGGTGGGAACCTCCGAGTCCTCCCACAGCTTGTACAGAGACAGGAGGTAGTTCTCCGTGACCGGCGAATGCCGATCCTCCGAAGAAACGGCTCTTCGGGATTCGAGAGCTTGTTTGGGGGTGCGTGGGTTGGGCATCGCAAACACCGTTGAAGAAGATCGTTCCGCCGGCTACGGGGCTGCCGACCTGAAAGAGAGGGCGTCCAGTTTTCCGACAAGGAACCGGGCCCAGCAAGAAATCGGCGTCAAGGGCTAGTGGTCTATCGCCTGGCCGTTGAGAAAAGGTCTCAGGCCGTGTCCACTGCGGAGCGTCACCTCCACCGCTTCACCAACCGGATACTCTTCGGTATGGGACTGCAAGCAGCGTACCGTATGGCCGGTAGGCAGAGCAACGCGATAGACGTAGAAGGCCCCACGAAACTCCCTTTCCTTAATGACCCCAGTGATCCCAGTGACCTCGGACCCGTGGGCTAGGGGGCGGCACTCCAAGCAATCGGGACGGACCATCACTTCCAGGTCCACATTTTCCCCGGGTGGAAACTCACCCGGCCAGTCCACCGAACCCACCTGGGTTACCACTTGTCGCCCATCCCAATCAGCCGGAAGGAAGTCAACCATGCCGATAAACTCGGCTACGAAGCGTGAGGCGGGATGGTGAAATATATCCTCTGGTGTGGCCAGTTGTTCGATTCTGCCCTGGTTCATGACGGCCACCTGGTCACCAACCAGCAGCGCTTCATCCTGATCGTGAGTTACGAAGACCGCGGTGACTTGGTGGGTCCGGAGAATTTCCAGGGTGTCGCGGCGGACCTGCTCCCGCAGTCCGGGGTCCAGATTGGAGAAAGGCTCGTCCAGCAGAAGCACCCGCGGTTGAGGGGCTAAAGCCCTGGCCAGCGCCACCCGCTGCTGCTGTCCGCCGGAAAGCTGGTGAGGCATACGTTGGGCGTAGCTCTCCAGCCCGACCAGTTCAAGGGCTTGCCGGACTCGCTGCGGGCGGGCCGCTCCCCTCTTCAAGCCGTAACCGACGTTCTGCTCCACGGTCATGTGGGGGAAAAGAGCCCCTTCTTGGAAAACGATACCCACGGGCCGTTTATCGGGAGGAACATTCTTGCCCTCGTGCCATACCGGCTGACCGTCCAGGACAATGGTGCCGGCATCGGGACTTTCGAAACCGGCTATTAGTCGCAATGCGGTGGTCTTGCCGCAGCCGCTGGGACCCAGCAAAGCCATAATCTGCCCGAAGGGAACGGAAAGGCTGAATTCGCGGACCGCCTGGACCTCGCCGAAGCTCTTGGCGAGCCCATGGCATTCCAGCGCCATCGAAACTGGCTCCGTTGCTCCCGGCCCCTGTTTGGGGGATGGAGCCAGGCCAGGATTTGCTACCTCTGGAGCTATTTTCTGGAACCGAAAACCGAGCATTGTGCGGAAGGACTCCGATTTCTGCTTTGATTCGCCGCTGATTCTTGGGTGGTCCTACAACTGTACTTCGTGCGAGCTAATCTTGCAAGTTGTGGGACCATCATTTCCGGTTAAAGGCAAGTGTAATGATGGATACATTGCATGTCAAGTTTTCTGTGCAACCTGCATTAGCCGCGGCTTTCAATCTGGGGCGGTCCATTTTTTCGACCTGAAAAAACATCAAAACCGGCGTTCCCGTTGCGACAGCATGGGCGGCAATGAGTCGGCTCCAACTCCTGAATTCCTGTCATCCCAAGACCATCCTCTGGCGTGAACTGGTCCACCGCCTAGTCGAAATGAAGCCGCCCTACAAACCGGCGTACGTTGACAGTGTTTTGACAAGCATGATAATCTTCAACCCGAAGGAATGGCTCTACTTAGAATAAAAATATGTGTACCCTAATAATGCCAGATCAGGGCGACTAACTTAAAGCTTGCGTGGTGAATTTATATGCTCCATCTAACCAGGTTACAGGTGGGTAAAATAAAGTATATGGAAATGTTGGCCTCCCGGACTGGCATCCGACGGATTGGAATGGAAGGAATGCTCGCGACCATGCTCTTGGCGGTATTGGTGGTTTCTTCGACTGCCTGCGTTTCCGGAGAGGCAAGCGCGGGCAGCCTTACCATCTATTCCGGCCGCAGCGAAACCCTCGTGGACCCCATTATCCGGCAATTTGCTGATGCCACCGGCGTGGATGTGAAGGTGAAGTACGCCAGCACCTCTCAGCTTGCCGCAACTCTGCTGGAAGAGGGCGACAACAGCCCGGCGGACCTGTTCTTCGCCCAGGACCCGGGAGGACTGGAGGCCGTTGGGGAACTGCTGAATCCTTTGCCTCCGGAGATTCTGGAGCAGGTCCCGGAATGGGCCCGCTCACCCCAGGGCAAATGGGTTGGAATATCCGGCCGGGCTCGCACCGTGGTTTACAATTCCGACCTGCTGAAAGAAGAGGATCTACCCGATGATCTGTTTGGTTTTGCCGACCCGAAATGGAAGGGGAGGATCGGTTGGGCTCCCACCAATGCCTCCTTTCAGGCCATGGTCACCGCAATGCGGGCGGTCTGGGGAGAAGATCTGACCCGTCGCTGGTTAGAGGGAATTCAGGCTAACGATCCCAAATTTTACCCCAAAAATACGCCGCAGGTGGCCGCCGTCGCAGCGGGAGAGATAGACATAGGGCTGGTGAACCATTACTATCTGTTCCGGTTTTTGGCAGAGGAGGGAGAGAGTTTCCCAGCCAGGAATTACCATCCCAGGAGTGGCGGACCGGGGGCTATGGTCATGGTAGCCGGAGCGGGCGTCCTTTCCACCGCGGACAATCCGGAAACAGCGGAGAAGTTCCTGAACTTCATGCTGTCCGAAGTTGGCCAGCTTTATTTCACTACGCAGACCTTCGAGTATCCTCTGGTGGAGGGAGTGAAGACCCCTTCCCTCTTGGTGCCGCTGGAGCAGCTGAACATCCCGGATATACCAGCGCGGGATTTGGCGGATTTGGCGGAAACTCAAAAACTCTTGAGGGAGACCGGGGTCCTGCCCTAAAGGCTAGGGGATCCTCATCAGTGCTCGGCCCGTTTCTACTGGGCTTGACCTTATCGCTAAAGACGGTCTGAGGAGCCACTGTTTCGGGACCCCCTTTTTGAGGGCTGACAATGATATGTAAATTTTGGCGCTCCCAAATACGCCTCAGCATGAAGAAATATGTCATTCCGAGTCGGACCGTAGTGGAGGTGAGGAATCTAAGATTTCTCGGTCGCTGCGCTCTCTCGAAATGACACGGCGGTTTGGGTCATTGGCTGCAATACCGACCACTGTCAGCTTTTAAAGGGGGAACTGAGGGGGATTTGGATCTCTCAAGTTAAGCTATTTCTACTGGGGTCAATTATTTGGATAAACCTGCAATGCAGCCGGTCTCACCGGTGCTTCGGCACCTTACTCCGATAGGTCAAAACCGTTTATCCCCTAACCCGGCCCGGCTGGTTCTCTGGCTATTCCAGGGGAAAGACTTTGCATTCACCTGGTAGTCCCCGATCCAATTTCCGGTCGAATGTCCGCTCAAATCCGTGGAAGCGGCTCGG
>JADFQT010000199.1 GCA_022561675.1 Chloroflexota bacterium | reverse complement strand
CTATAGGCGATGCCGGTAACCTTGATTCTATTTTCCATGGGGGTTTCGTCCGGTACTTGGTGGATTAGTGTTCCGGGGACGTCATTGAAGCTGGATGCTACGTAGATAGGCACTTGAAAAGCGGCCCCCAATTCTATGGACCTGGGGTGCATCTTGGCTCCGTAGTTGGCCAACTCCAACATCTCGTCGTAACCGATACTCTTCAGTTTGCGGGCTGCGGGAACCAAGCGTGGGTCGGCGGTGTAAATGCCATCAACATCCGTATAAATTTCGCAACGTTCGGCGCCCAAGGCGGCCGCAAGGGCAACGGCGGTGGTGTCTGACCCGCCCCTACCCAAGGTGGTCACGTCCAGTTCGTCGGTGACTCCTTGAAACCCGGCCACGACGATTACTTGTCCCTTCTCCAGCTCCGTTCTAACCCGGCCGGTTTCGATCCGGTCGATGCGGGCCCTGCCGTAAGTGGTGTCCGTACGAATCCCGGCCTGAAAGCCGCTAAGGCTGATAGCCTGGCAGCCCAAAGTGCGCAGGGCCATGGTCAAAAGGGTACAGGAAACCAGCTCGCCGGTGGAAAGCAAGAGGTCCAATTCCCGGGGGTCCGGCTCCGGCGTCACGGATTTTGCCAAGCGGATCAGGTCATCGGTGGTATCTCCCATAGCTGAAACCACCGCCACCACATCCGAGCCGCTATCCCTGGCCCTAGCGATGCGCCGGGCCACGCCGACGATCCTCTCGGCGTCGGCGACCGAACTCCCGCCGTACTTGTGAACCACCAGGGTCAACTAACCTTCCCTCCTTCGAATCTGCCTGGCCGATAGCACCCAGGGAGAGCAACGGTCAGCATTGAGCTATCCATAAAAACAACGTCGAAAGAACGTCTCAAAAGTCGGTTTCTCCACCAAAAAGGGGGGATACTTTCACCCACGCGCTAACACTCAACCGGGCACTCAACCAGGTAGGCTCCCTGCAAGGTGGGCTTGGTGATCTTTACCTCTCCGGCGACGTTGGCCTGCCGAGCGGCTTCCGCCATCTCGTACGCCACCGTCATTTCCCGGCCCTGGGTTAATGCGAGGACAGTAGAACCGCTGCCGGACAGAAACACTCCCAGGGCTCCGGCATCTCGCGCCGCGGCAAAAATGACCTTCATGGCCGGAAACAGCGGCTGCCGGTAGGGCTGGTGTAAGCGGTCTTCCGTGGCCAATCTCAAATACTCCGGATGATTGGTGGCCATGCCCGCCACCAGCAGGGCGATTCTGCTGGTGTTGTGAACTGCGTCGGCGACGCTGATGTGCGACGGCAACACAGCCCTGGCATCCTCGGTGGCTATCCTTACCTCCGGGATGAACAGCACCAGTTGCAATTCAGGCGGAGTGGCAATGGGAGCCGTGTACAGCAGACTCTCATCGCTGAGCACCAACTGCAGTCCTCCCAGAACAGCGGCGGCCACGTTATCCGGATGGCCCTCTATGGTGGCCGCCATTTCCAGCAGGTCTTTGGCGGCAAAGGCGCCGCCGGAGAGGGCATTGGCGGCTACCAGCCCACCGGCGATAGCAGCGGCGCTGCTGCCCAGGCCTCGGGCCAGCGGAATTTCGTTGTGGCAGCGCAACCTGACAGGAGGCAGCTCTTGCCCAGCCTCCTGAAACAAAAATCGCATGGAGTGGTAAATCAGATTAGAGCTATCGGCAGCCAACTCCCCCGCCCCATGGCCGGTTACCTCCACCAGATGGGCATCTCCCGGCATATCGGCGGCGGGAATTACCTCCAGGGAATTCCAGAGGTCAATGGCCATGCCCAGGCAGTCAAAGCCTGGTCCCAAATTGGCGGTTGTGGCCGGAGCCTTAACGCGGATTGAGTTCATACGGGTTGGCGCACCCTGGCGCTGCCAGAATATTTACGGTTACCGGGTGGTCGTCGGCTCCTGAGCGAGCGGACATGCGACAGAATCCCATTATAACCCGTTGCCAGCGCAGGGAGTGGCGATTCAGCCAGACTCGTCAGGGAAAATACATCGATTCTTGATGATCGCTAGTCAGCCGCCTCCCCACAAAACGACGGGAGTGGGGTGATTGAGTCCCTACTCCCGTCGATTGCCGAACCTTCGGATCTCTATTAAACTCGATCCGGGGACATTCGCCGCGGGCTACACCCGCAGTATTTCCAGCTTCTCAAAGTTGTTGGTCCCGCTGCCGTTGCGACCGGGTTGTTTCACCTTTTCAGGAATATGATCCGCCACCGCTTGCAGGTAATCCAGAGCCAGTCGAGGCAGCAGGAAGTTCTGCCTCACCTTCTCTCTGGCGGCTTTACCCAGCCGAGCCCGCAGCTTCGGAGCCCGCAAAAGCCTGACGATGCGCTGAGCGCATTCCTCAGGGGAACTCACCAGGTAACCGTTTTTGCCATCATCAATTTGCAGGCGAATGCCCCCCACATCCCCTCCTATTACCGGCCGTCCTTTCCACATCCCCTCGGAAACGGTTAGCCCGAAGCCTTCCCTGGTCGACTTTTGAATGATTACCGAGGAGGCCACTTGGAATGCGTTTACCACTTGGTCTATGGAGCCCGGCAGACCGGTGGGATCGAAATAAAGGTGGATATCCGGGTCCTCCGCCGCTAGCTCGGTGACGCTTTGCAGCACTCCCAGACCTTCTGGATCGTCGGTGGCCTGGCTCAGTCCCAGCATGGCGAGCTGCAAACCGGGAACGGCTTTCTTTGCCAATCGAAAGGCCTGAACCACCCCCCAGGGATCCTTCCACAAGTCGAACCGGGAAACCTGGGTCACCAAGGGGCGGCCCGGGTCCACGCCCATGGCAGCCACCAGTTTCCAGGCTTCTTCTTCACCTAGCGGCGTGTTCTTCACGGACAATGGGTCGATGGCCGGGGGAACTATGTGTATGGGGATTTCCCCTCCCAAGCCAGCCGGAACGTAGGACTGAAGCGAAAATAGCAGCCCGTCGTAATCTCTGGTCAGCGGCTGAAGAGACTCCATTAGTAGAGGATTGGGTGCGGTCAAGTCAATATGACAGACCCAAAGCCGCACCTCATCAGCCTCCCTGGGCAAAACCCGGGCCAGGGGCAAGAGCTGGGGATCGTGCAAGAACCAGACATCAGCCTTCAAGTCCCGAGCCTGTATGTCCTGGGCGACCTGGCGCAGGGTTTCTTGGTAGGTCTCCCACTCCTGGGGGTTCAGCTCTCCTTCGGCGCCCTGTAGCAAGTTGTGGATTTTCTTGGTTACCAGAAAAAACTCCGGCTCGGGGTTGATCACAATCCTTTCGGTCTCGACCCCCAGGGAGTTCATGAAAGGCACCAAGGATTGAAGTATCTCGGCCACACCTCCGCCGACGGCGGTACTGTTGACGTGGACAAACCTCAGCTGTTGGACTTGGCGCGCCAGGGTGACCAGATTGTCTACCATTTGGGAGGGCAGGAGGGGTATGTAATCATCAATGGTAACTGCCGGGTGAGTCAGTCTAACAAGCATACGGGCGTTTACCTACTTTCGGACGCCTGTCTTATCGCAGGCGCGCATTATTTGGGGTCCAGATTTCTCCCCCACATCTTTAATACAGGAATATGATTTCATCTTTTAGTGTTATATGCAATGCTAGCGACTCGGATTAGCTGACGAGTTTGCAGAGGGCGTGGGCAATCCGTTACAGAGACTGACCGATCCGGGAAGACTTTCCTGCGCTTTGGCTGGATACCGGGGATTTGTGGCATCCCGGGTCTCGGGCCATCACCGGCCTCCGGCTAAGCGCCGGGCCAAGCCCACAACACCAGAGAGCCGGCTCCCGCCACGGCGCAGTAACCCGAAAACCACCACAGCCGCCCTCGTTCCAGCCACCGCATCAGCCAGTGGACGGCGATGAAGCCGGAGGCAAAGGCCACGGCGGCCGCCGCCGTGATATCTAGGGCGTCGCCTCCGGATATCTGGGGCTCCCGCAAAAAAGAAAACACCGATGCGGCCAGCAAGGTAGGTATCGCCAGCAGGAAAGAGTACTCCGCGGCGGAGGTGCGGCTCTGTCCCGCCCATAATGCGACCACTATGGTTATACCGCTGCGGGAGATGCCGGGTAGTATGGCGATGCCCTGGGCCAACCCCACTATCAGGGCCACCTTCCAGCTCACCTGCCACAGTGAGTTGCCAGCCATTAATTTACCAGCCGCCGGTGGGCGGAGGAACTTGATAGACAGCAGGATGGCCGAGGTAACCAGCAGCATGGCGCCGCTCAGTCCGGGCGAATCGAAGGCTGCCTTGATCCACGGACTGATCAGCAGTCCCACCACAGCGGTTGCGCCGAACCCCAGGGCCAGCATCAGAAGTAGCCGGCGAACAGCCCAATCTTTCTGAATCCCGGAGATAATCTCCCAGAGCCGCCTGCGGAAGTAGATTATGACCACCAGGGTTGTAGCCAGGTGCACTACCGTTTCCAGCACCAACCCAGGCGAGTCATAGTGCAGCAGATTGGAGACCAGGACCAGGTGGCCCGAACTGGATACAGGCAGGAATTCCGTCAGGCCCTGAACCAGACCCAGTATTAGGGAGGAGATAGATGGCATGGCAGGCCCATCTATTCTAAGGCCTGCTCAGGAGTCCGGCCTATTCAACCGTTACCGATTTGGCCAGGTTCCTCGGCTGGTCCACGTCGCAGCCGCGCCGCACCGCTATATGGTAGGCCAGCAGCTGGAGCGGGACCGTGGTGACCAGCGGCAACAGCGCCTCGGGTACAGGAGGGATAAAAATGACTTCGTCCACCTCTGCCGCCAACTCTTCGTCGCCTTCCGTCAATACCGCGATGACCACGCCGTCGCGGGCCTTAACTTCCCGGATGTTGCTGACCATCTTGTCGTACAGCTTATCGTGGGGAGCCAGGGCCAGCGTGGCCATCTGGCGGTCGATCAGGGCGATCGGCCCGTGTTTCA
>JADFQT010000198.1 GCA_022561675.1 Chloroflexota bacterium | reverse complement strand
GATGCTGCTGATGTTTGGCGTGGGCGCCGGCAGCGTTGGCTGGATGCTGGTGCTGGGATCGGTAATGGCCGTAGAGAAGAACATGCCGTGGGGCCGGAAATTAAGCACTCCCTTGGGTTTGGTGCTAATCTCCTCGGGATTGATCACCCTAATTCTGCGCGTGTAAAACGCGCTTTATTTCGGGCCTTTGGCGTAGCGGTCAGTTGCATGGTCCTGGGTATAACCCACACTTTTCCAGAAGGCCACTGCTCCTTCCTCATTAAACACCAGGCTTGTAATCCTCTCAGCGCCTACCTGGCGTAGACGGGCTTCAACCTCTTCCACCAGCCTTCGGGCCACCCCCAGGCGCCTAAGGTGGGGGTCTCGGCAAGCCGGTACATGTTTCCTCGCCAGCCATCCCACCCTCCTATTAGGCTGCCTATGACTCTTGACCCATCGGTGGCGACCACAAACAGTTCAGCATCTCGCTCTATTCTCTTTTTCTAAGATGAGGGAGTGTCCGTAGGGCTAGGCTCCGTTTCTGCTCTGACCCATAACGCCAGGACGTCATTGATGTCCTCAATCCGGCACGGCCGTATCTCAATGGTCGGCCGGTTCATGGCACCACACATATTTGAGCTGAACTTTCTCTTGTGGGCAGGCCTAAAGCCTCTACTGTGCTGTCCAGCCTCCGTCGATGACCAATTCGCTACCAGTCATGAAAGACGACTCGTCGGAGGCAAGAAACAGCACTCCATAAGCCACCTCCTCAGGTCGCCCGTATCTTCCCAATGGAATTCGGGAGAGGGTAAGGGCGTATCGGTCCTGGTCTGCCCTGCCCGCCTCGGTCATCGGCGTGATGATGGGCCCGGGATGGACTGAGTTGGCTCGAATGCCGTCACTGGCATATTGGATGGCGGTGGCCTTTGTAAACAGGCGGACCGCTCCCTTGGAAGCCTGGTACTGGGGACTGCTGTTGTCTACTCCGACCAGCCCCAGTTGAGAGGAGATGTTAATAATGGAGCCTCCACCAGCCCTACGCATCTCAGGGATCGCGACCTGGGTGCCAAGGAACACCCCCTTCGCGTTAATTGCCATCACCCGGTCCCATTCCGCCTCAGTGGTATCTTCCACCTTGGTAAAGCCGCCGACCCCAGCGTTATTCACAAGAACGTCCAACTTCCCGAAACGACTTGTGGTGGCAGCAATGGCCTCCCGCCACTGGGTTGGGCTGGTCACGTCCAGAGCAAGGCACATGGCTTGCCCACCGGCCTGAACGATCTCTTCCACCAGCCGATGTCCCTCCTCCTCTAAGACGTCTCCAATGGCGACCTTGGCCCCTTCCGAGGCGAACATTCTGGACTCCACAGCACCCATGCCACGAGCGCCGCCGCTAATAAAAGCTACTTTCCCCTCAAGCCTCATAGCTCCTCCCAAAATCATCGTGGACAGAGGTCTGACGGGACAGCTCTCGCTGACTCATTGGGTCTTCCCTCTCCCAGAACAGTTTCCTATGCTCAGGATACGCCTCTGGTCTTACATTCTGCCAAATATGTACCAAACCTCATCACGATGGTACTCATCACGGGTCGATAAGCACTCCGGGATTCAACACCGAGTTGGGGTCCAATGCCGACTTGGCAGCCCGAAGCGCTCCGGCGAAAAGGTCGGGCCTTTGCTGGTCATACCAAGGGCGGTGAATTCGACCTACTGCGTGGTGATGCGTGATGGTTCCTCCCGCCGCTATGACGGCGTCGGAGGCAGCCCTTTTTATCTCCTCATGCATTTCCAGTTCGGCGCCTCTCCGCCCCATGCCTTCGAAGGTAAAATAGGGGGCGGGACCGTCCGGATATACGTGGGTGAAGCGGCAGGTCACCCGGCCGCCGCCACAGACCCTTTTCAAGGATTCCTGTAGGGCTGCCCGCACCGATTGGTCCAAGGCCGGCCATCTGTCCCAGGTAATGGCAGTCTCCAGGGTCTCCGCGACCAGCCCCAGCCCCATGGTGATGTTCCTGTCATACGGCGCCCGCAAAAAAGCATTCCGCCAGGCGCCCACCGCTTCTGGCCGGCCGGTCTCCTGGCTGGATTGGTCCAGGATTTTGATCTGGTCCTCGTCGACAACCCCGCCGCAACCCCTGGCAATGGCGATAACCTGCCGCATGGGCTCACCCTGCGGCACCTCTCCCGACTCGAAACCCAGGACCAGCACAGCCTGCTCACCGTCAAAACCCAGGGCGTCCGCGGCCTCGCCAGGATCAAGCAGGCGGCAGTTCGCCGGCCACAATTTCGTCTGCACGATGTGCCTAACCGCTTCGGCTCCCGCCGCGAAGGACGAAAATGTGACTGCCGCCGAAGCGCGAAAGCGAGGACGAGCCTGAATCCGCATCCAAGCCTCGGTAATAATTCCAAGAATTCCTTCGCTCCCCAATACCAGCCGGTCCGGACTGGGACCGGCGCCACTACCAGGTAGGCGCCGGGACTCCCAAATGCCCTTGGGAGTGACCATCCGGACCGACTCAACGAAATCATCGATGTGAGTCTGGTTGGTAGCGTAGTGGCCTCCGGAGCGTGTGGCGATCCAGCCTCCTAGGGTGGAAAACTCAAAGCTCTGGGGAAAGTGCCGGAGGGTGAACCCGTGGGGCCGGAGCTGCTCCTCCAGGGCCGGACCGTATACGCCGGCTTGAATACGGGCGGCGCGGGAGACATCGTCGATCTCCAGCACCCGGTTCAGCCCGGCCAGATCGATGGAGACGACCCCAGCGGCATCTTCAGGCGGCTCTACTCCGCCGACCACCGAGCTGCCCCCGCCAAAGGGGATGGCGGCGTATCCTCGGCTGGAGCACCAATCCAGAACCGCTTCCACCTCCGGTTCGTCCCGTGGGTAAGCAATCACATCTGGGGGATTGGGGAAGTGTAGATCGAAGGCGCGGATGCGGTCCCGAAAACTCCTGCCATAGCTGTGGACCGCCCGGTCATGGGTGTCGGTGGTGCAGATGGATGCCAGCGAAGAGGGTGGGGTTACCCGTGGTTTTCGCAGGTCCAGATCCTTGGAGGTAGGAACAGCTGGAACTTCCAGCGAAACACCGTACGACTTAGACAAGCTTTCCGCCATCTGGCGGCGTTGCGCCGTGGTTGGCTCGTCCGATTCCATACCCCAAGCCCAGAAGCTTCTTCTTGGCATCATATACACCTGTCCTAATTGTGTGGCGGTGGAATTATACCAAGGTTCCCCAGCCTCCCGGTTGCTGAATGGATATTGACTGGACAAGGGGGGTGTTCGAGGCCTCTGCTGAGTACAACGCTCCTGCCATCCAAGGATATGCAAGATGACTCCTCACATTTTTTTGAAGGCTTCCTGCTAGAAAACAGCCAAGCTGCGACGAACATTGGACATCGTTGTGATCACACAGGATTGGATGAAACAGGTCCGGCGAAAAAACTCGCCTGGTACGACCGAAAGATGGGAGACTCGCGAAAGGGTAGCGTTGGAGGAAAGCCTCATCTAGAGCCGGTAAAGGAATTTCTACCCTCTGCCCTCTGAAGGCTGCGGCAACCCGGGTAACGCTTCCTCGGCTGGAGGCGCGCTTTCAGGTGGGGTTCCGACCTGCCGAAATATCAGGGGTGTCAGCAGTGCAACCGGGAGGATCAATGCCAGCCCAACTCCGGCGTTCAGGCCGATGGCGAGGCCAATTCCGAAGATGCTGGCTATTGCCGCTATCTCGTAGTCGCCAACCAGGTGTCCCAGGCCGTTGACCGTACCCTGGGCTCCCATGGCCCGTCCCCTCATTTCCGGCACTGAAGACAGCAACAAAATGGTGCTCTGCATTGTGCTGAAACCCGCCTGTCCCCCGCCGGCCAAGAGCAGCAGCAGGAACGAGACCAGGAACCAGGGCGACCAGGCCACCAGCGTGACCCCCAGCGCCGTGATCAAGGCACCGGCGATGAACAGCCGCCCGTGGTAGCGAATCTGCCTTTTTAGGGCAATTATTGAGGCGCCGATCAGCGTCCCGATACCTTCAGCAGATCCCAGCAGTCCACCCAAGGTAGGACCGACCAAAAGCAGCTCGCTGGCGATGACCGGAATGAAAAACTGAATGGGAAGGACCAGCGCGTTCATGATCAGTGAGATACAGAGGACACCCAAAACCATCCGGTTGGATATAGAGTGCCTTACTCCTTCTAGGAGACTTTGCAGGACGGCTATTCTCGGCCCGCTGGCGGGCGCTCGTTTGGGCAACCTTAGCCGAATCATTAGCAGGAGGACCGCCAGGTCCAGCGCCGCGAGAATCCCATAAGCGACGACAAAACCTGGACCGGCCACCAGGGCCCCGCCGGCGATCGGGCCTATTATTCTTCCACTGTTGTTGGTAATGGTCTCCAGGGACATGGCGCTGGCCAGGTGCTGCGAGCCGGCCAAGTCGGCGATGGCGGTGCGCCGCGAAGGGTCATCCAACACCTTTACTGACCCCTGAAGGAAAGCGGCGATAAAAACGTGCCAGGACTGAATGGCCTCGGTGGCAAGCAAAGCCAAGAGGACAATCGCTATCCCGAAAAAGGTTGCGTGTACGCCGACCATGATGCGTCGCCGGTCCAGCCGGTCCGCCAAGACGCCGGCAAATGGGGACAGAAAGGGCCGTGGTAAATTGAGGAAGACCGCAATCAGCCCCACCTGAAAGACGGAGGAGGTCATTTGGTAGATAAGATAACCCAACACCAATAGCTCCATCCGCCGAGAAAACTCGTGGAGCAACCGGCCGGCCCAAAGAATGCGGAAGTCCCGATTCTGAAAAACGGCAAAAGCTGGGATGCTGGAAGTTCTGAACAAGCGGATAATGCCTATGTTTCCCTAACAGCTAAACGGCGATAGCTGACGGTCGAAAAGAGCCGGGGGCTCTGGCTATCTAATCCAACTATTTGCCGCAAGTATATAGCAAGGGCAC